>JBKPBA010000319.1:0-9216 GCA_046726675.1 Chloroflexota bacterium | reverse complement strand
CGGTGGGGATGCGCCAAGACCCAGGGCACCTCAGCGCAGACATCGCATTCGTAGTCAGCATGCACTCGCTCGTAAAATGCTGCTGGCACATGAAACACCTTGCCGCACTCAATACAGGATAACGCTTTCGTTTGCATCGTATCCCTCCCTCGCTAGAGCCATCCAGCGGGTACCGATCAAGTTCTTTGCTCGTGCAGTGTTGCTGGTGGTCTGATCAATCATCGTTTTTCCGCCAATTATCTGTTCTGAGACGAAGTGAGATGAAAGCGGTTGCTCCCGCTCTCGGTCTCGCTTGAGGAAGTGCTTGCCAGACACGCACGATGCCGTCATCGTCGCCAGAGGCGATACGTGTTCCGTCACGGGACCAAGCGGCAAAGCTGGTACTCCAGCTGTGCGTGGTAGAGGCATGCAATGAGTAGACTGACTACTCATGGGTCTCAGCAAAGGCTCAGCACCTGAACTTTTTTCATCTGGATTTCTCCTCAGTGTGTGCTGCTTGTGTGATCACTTTCTAATCGGATTTGCTATGAGCAACCCATACGCCAACGGCAGGGCAGCCAACAAGACTCCCCTGCCCCCTTTTCCCCTCAACCTGACCGTGCATTGAATGCGCGAAGCACGGCTAAGGAGAGGCGTACGAGTTCATGGCGGCTCAGATCTCTCACCTCTTGTCGCTCCCAGGCACTCGAACCGAGGTGTTCAACCCGGTGCTTGAAGCCCTCGAGCTCTTCTAAGTGCTGGCCTGCAATTTCCGCCTCTTCTGCCAGGGATTGCAATGTGGAAATCTCTTCGATAAATTGTTGCATATCATCATGTAAGACACAGGTCTGCTCCTCTTGATGTACCATGGAGTGTTGCATATGTGTCCTCCTTTCCTGTTCTGCTCAGTCCGCTCGTGAAGTCAACTCCATCGTCTGCTCTTCGAGTCCCCTCCAGCCATTTCAAGCTGGAGCCCAACTCTGTTTTTTCGTTCGGTTGCTCCTCACAGGCTCTACCTCGGTGCACGACAGCGAGCATGACTTCAGGTCAGAGTGGGACGAGAATGGCAGCTTGCTCCAGGACCTACGACTGGGGGAAGCTGCCACAGCTCGCGATGCTGCTAAGGCCGGATCTCGTACAGGTTGTTGAAGGGATTCTCCAGCGGGACCCGACGCACACTGCTGAAGCCCGCCTCCAGAGAAAGCTCCCGCAACTTCCCCTCCGGCAATCCCGCGGTGCCAAGCCCCTCGCCATGGCCGGAGAGGGAGGTAGTCATGCAATAGAGCACGCTGACACCATAGAACAGGCTCCCCAGCGGTCCTGCATTGCCTTCCAGGTGCTCTGCACAGTTGATGTCCAGGCACACATACCGTCCATCCGAGCGCAACCCCTGGCGAATAGCCCGCAGCAACCCACGTGGGTCGATGGCATCATGCACCACATCGAAGGTGGTAATCACGTCATACTGCTCAGGCAACCCTGCCGACACGTCCCGATGCTCAAAGCGCACCCGGTCGGCGACGCCTGCTGCCTGGGCATGCGCGGTAGCCTCTGCGATGGTCGGTGCGAAAATGTCATACCCGACGTACTGGGAGCGCGGGAACGCTTGCGCCAGCTTGATCAGGGCCTTGCCGCGTCCACAGCCGACATCGGCCACCAGAGCGCCCCGTTCCAGCTTGGCCTGCACCTCGGGCATGGCTGGCAACCATACCGGTATGAGCAGGTGCTCAAACCAGCTCGCGGTGAAGCGCTCTAACCCATCCCACATGTTGTGATCGTAGGCCGACTGGGGCACACCTCCCCCATACTGGAAGGCCTGGATCAGTTGATTGAGTGGTCCGACCATGCCTGCTAACATCTGGTGGATGCCCCCGAAAAAGATGGGACCATTTTCCTGCGCCAGCACAGGCACGTATTCAGCCGGTAACGTGAAGCACTCGCTTGCTGGGTCATACTCCACGTACCCAGCACTGGCCATGGCGCCAAGCCATTCGCGCGCGTAGCGTTCGTTGATAGCGGCACGGCTCGCCAGCTCAGTACTGGTTGCTGGGCCATGCGCAAGGTGCCGAAAGAGGCTGAGGCGATCCCCGATGCTCGCCAGAATGGTGGTGGTCATGCCACTGGTATCGCTGAGCACCTTGCCCAGAAACGCTTCGGTTTTCGCCTGATCGATCATTGATTGAGTTGTCATGTCTCGTTCTCCTTGTGTTGTCTTGCTGCGAGATTCCCTCCTTTCAATTGAAGGAAACTCGCACTACTCCAGGATTGTATCCGTGTAAACTTCTCCTCTTCTTCACACTACCCTCTTCGATACTCCTAGTATGCCTGGAAAGGCAGCTTGAGAGAACAGCATCTACTAGTCAAGCATGCGTCAAGTATTGTCACGCAGGATGCATTGTCTCGATGCAGGACAATATGATACAATAGCCTCAGCAATCGTTTACTTCAAGATAGTGGTTCATGTTTTCATTTAATGAGAACAATTAGGTGCAGCAGGGGGAGTGTACTGCGCCTGCTTGCGTGTGAAATGAGCGTTCGTCGTGCCATGACTTATGGGGGGTAGATAGGGGAGGGAGACAGAAGGGAGAATGCCAGCGGTGAAAAAGGCTGCTCAGGCGACCCCAAATCGGCAATTGAGACAGGAACGTGAACGGCGCTGCTGGTCTCAGTTAGAGATAGCTGATCAGATAGGAACTACCCCTCTCAACGTCAGTAGATGGGAGAGGGGCATTACGTTCCCCACTCCTCACTTCAGGCAAAAACTCTGCACGCTCTTCGGCAAGAGCGCTGGGGAACTCGGGTTACTGCAGGACGAGACTACTGACAGCCATGAGCCCCTTGCTCCTCATTCATCAACGCTTGATCAGAGCGCAGTCGCTCCCTCTCCTCAAACAGCGCGCATAGCGGAAGAGCGCAGGCTCGTGACACTCCTCTTTGCCGATGTGACTGAGTCCACGACGCTGGGTGAGACACTTGATCCCGAGGATGTGCGCGCTTTGATGGGTCGCTACTACGCGCATGCACGTCGCATCATTACACAACATGGAGGCACCCTGGAGAAATTCATTGGCGATGCCGTGATGGCGATCTTTGGCTTGCCGCGTGCCCATGGAGATGATGCCGAGCGCGTGCTGGCTGCTGCCCTGGCATTGCGCCAGGCCGTTACCGCTGATCCGCTCTTGGGAAAGCACTTGTTGTTGCGCATAGGCGTCAATACGGGTGAGGTTGTGGCGACCAGTGACCCATCTGGGGGCGATTTTCTGGTGACCGGGGATGCAGTGAACGTGGCAGCCCGGCTACAGCAGGCAGCCAGTCCAGGGGAGATTGTCATCAGCGAGAGGACAGCAGCTGCGGCCAAGGATGCCTTTCTCTTTGGCGACCTGCGTCTCATCGAGGTGAAGGGCAAGCGCCAGCCACTGCCTGTGTTTCCCCTCACGCAGGCGCGAACGATACGACACATTGGTCGGCCGCCGCTGGTTGGTCGACGGCAAGATGTGCTGCAACTGGACCTGCTGCGCATGCGGACGTTGGAAGAACGTCGACCACATCTGATATCCATCGTCGCACCAGCAGGCATAGGCAAGACACGCCTTCTAGAGGAGTTTCTGGCTCATCTCGATCCGGCGGAGGGGTTCCAGGTCGCGCTGGCACGCTGCCTGCCCTATGGTCAGACGCTGACGTATTGGCCCCTGCGTGGCCTGCTGACCGGGCTGCTGGGAGGAGAAATCGGCAAACCTCAGGTCGTCGATGCGTTTGTTCAAGGCGGGCATACAACTGAAGACGCGGAGCGCCTGGCTGATCTTGTGCTGACCACGCTGGGGATTGAGCAGGAGGAGGTCACCGATCGCGAGAGTATCTTCGCCTCCTGGCGGCTGCTCATCGAGGCCCTCGCACGCCAGGCCCCACGGGTGGTTGTGTTTGAAGACCTGCACTGGGCAAGCGAGAGCCTGCTCGACCTGGTAGAGCACCTCATGCACCCCCGCGTGCAAGCCGCCTTGTTGATAATCGTCCTGAGCCGGCCGGAATTACTGGATCGGCGTCCCACGTGGGGTGGGGGGCGGCAGGACTTCACCGCCCTGGCCTTGCAACCGCTCTCCGAGTCCCAGACGAAGGAGCTGGTCGAGCACATGGCTGCGGGATTTGACCAGACGATCCGCGAGCAGATCGTGGAGCGCTCTGGGGGCAATCCTTTCTTTGCCCTCGAACTCGTACGCGGACTAGCGGAGAAAAGTACTACAGCCGACATGCTGCCAGATACGATTCACGCCGCTGTGCTCGCCCGTCTTGACCTGCTCTCGTCACAGGAACGAGCGCTGGCACAGGCGGCTTCAGTTGCCGGGCGGGTCTTTCGTGTTGCGGCGCTGCAAGCAGTTCTGGAGGACCTGACCCCCAGTGAGATTGACAGAACCCTCGATGGTTTGACGAGACGCCATCTCATTGTGCAGGCTTCGGGTGGGACTTTCATGTTCCATCACGTGCTCATTCGTGATGTGGCCTATGGTACTCTCACCCGCTTTGAGCGGGTGCGCATACATAGCAAAATTGCAGAGTGGCTTGAAGAGTTCGCAGCTAAGAGGCTGGACGAGTTCACGGAGCTAATCGCCTTTCACTACCGGGAAGCCGTAAAGCTTGCACAGCAATCCGCGGTGCCCCTGGAGGTACCCATCGATCTCGCTCGTGTCGTTCACTCCCTCGAACGAGCGGGCCTCCTCGCCAGCCGCTCCGGTGCATTGGCTGAGGCTCGTGGCTATCTGCAAAGCGCCATAGAGCTTGCGGCAGAGGAGGAGCATTTGCGGCTCTATGAGCGACTTGGCGACGCTCTGCTCCAGGGCGATACCGCCGTTGAAGCCTATCGTAGGGCCATTGAATGCTGGCACAGGACAGCGGAACAGGATCCCTTGGTCGGGGCGAGGCTACTCCGTAAGTTGCTCATAGCTCACACCCGCTGGAACCCCTGGGATGTTCAGGCGCGGCCTACGCAGGAGGAACTGATAGGGCTACTGGCTGAAGCGCAAAGGCTTGCGCAGGCGGCGGGTGACGAGGACGAACGCTGGCGCGTTCGCCTCGCTGGCATCAGGTTGCTCGCCTGGCGTGAGAACAGCACGATACACGAAGCGGACGAAGGACGCGCCGTGGCTCTCGCGACGGCGGCACATTTCGAAGAACGGAGTGATTGGATCTCCTTCAGTGCGGCACTGCTTGGATACATCGTGCTCTCGTACAGGGTTGGTGCAGATCACGATGCGGTCGAGGCATCACGACGCCGACTGAGGGTCCCCGATCTGCCTCTGATCGAACGCGCTGATGCGGTACAGTTGATGGCCGCGACCCTCTTCAACCTCGGCAACTATTCCCAGTGTTTCGAAGTCGTGCGCGAGGAACTGGCACAACTTCGAACAGGTGACCCGGTGGTGCATCTTGACGCGGCAATCGCACTTGCCACAGTAGCGCTCCTCTCTAGTGGACGCTGGTCTGAGGTCAGCGAGTTCATGCCCGCGCTTGAAGACATCTGGGAACAGATCCAGCACGGCGTTGGCGCAACCACGCATGTGGCAGGAAGCTATTTCTGCATACTCCATATTGCCCTGGCACGCGAGGACCCGGATCTCACTGAGGCTGCTGTCTCGGTACTGGAACGGTGCTTCTCCAGCGAACAGATCAACGCACGTGCCTTGCTCGCTGCCTTCCGCGAGGACGATCCAGGTCACCTTAACTTTGATCCATCGAGTGATGATTGGATCGTACCCATCCTGATCTTCTTGTGCGATCGTGGGATAGCTGCCCCGCGAGTGCTTATTGCACGACTACACTCCTTGATCTCCTCCTTGCCGATCGACCAGTTGATCCGGCTCGTTGAGATGGCCGAAGCGCTTGCACAGGAGGATGATGTACGACTGTTAGTGGCCATCGAGGAGTCGGAATCTCACGGCCTGATCCCGCACGCGGCACGCATGCGAATCGTGCTCGCCCGGCGAACAGGTGATCGGACACAGCTTGAACGTGCACGGCCTGTGCTGGAACGGCTTGAAGACCGTCAATTTCTTCGTCGGCTGGAGGAGGTCGAGGCGGCACTAGGTGCGGGAGAGAAACTCCGCTGATTGGTCTGGACACACATTATTACAAGGAGGGAACACTAGATGAGAGCACGCTATCCTGATCAAGAGGGCTTTGTCCAACGCGACGGCGTCAACATCTTTTACGAAGTCTTTGGAACGGGTGAGCCCACAGTACTCCTCCTCCCCACGTGGTCAGCCGCTCACTCCCGCATCTGGAAGGCACAGGTGCCCTATCTCGCCCGTCACTGCCGGGTCCTGACTTTTGATGGGCGTGGCAATGGCCACTCGAGCCGACCTGCGAGCGCGAATGCCTACAGCGATCAAGAGTTCGCTGCGGACGCGCTGGCGGTGATGGATGCGACCACCACCCAGCAGGCCGTACTCGTCTCGTTGTCGAGAGGCGCGTGTTGGGCATTGCTGCTGGCTGCTGAGTACCCTGAGCGAGTCGCCGGGGCAGTGTTTATTGGTCCAGGGCTCCCGCTTGGCCCTGGCCATCCAGAGCGTATGGTCTACTCGTTCGATGAGGTCCTGGACACCGACGAGGGCTGGGCTAAGTTCAATCGCCATTATTGGCTCAAAGACATCCGGGGCTTTCTCGATTTCTTCGTATCACAGATCTTCACCGAGCCGCACTCGACCAAGCAGATCGAGGATGCCGTGGGCTGGGGGCTTGAGACGACCCCACAGGTGCTGATCGCAACCAGGGATGCGCCGTCTACGGTGAATAAAGCCACCGTCAAGGAGTTCATCCATCGTGTGCAATGCCCGGTGCTCGTCATTTATGGCGATGAGGATGCCCTCGTCCCACACGCGCGAGCTGCCACGCTGGCTGAGATGACGGGCGGAACACTGATGACCATCGAGGGCGCTGGGCACGGTCTCAGTGCTCGCGACCCGGTGAAGGTCAATCTGCTGCTGCACGACTTCATCAAGCCATCGCCTGCGCCCACTATGACCTGGCGGCGAGCCAGAAAGCGCCGCAAGCGGGCCCTCTACATCTCCTCGCCCATCGGGCTGGGTCACGCCCAGCGCGATGTCGCCATCGCCGGCGAGCTACGCCGCCTGCGGCCCGATCTCGAGATCGACTGGCTGGCTCAGCATCCAGTCACCGAGGTGCTCAAGGCACGTGGCGAGCGCATTCACTCAGCCAGCGTGCATCTGGCGAGTGAGTCCCGCCACATCGAGAGCGAGTCCGCCGAGCATGACCTGCACTGCTTACAGGTGTTTCGGCGCATGGATGAGATCCTCCTCGCGAACTATATGCTCTTCCATGATGTGGCAAACGAGGAGTTGTATGACCTTTGGATTGGTGATGAAGCCTGGGAGCTTGACTACTTTCTGCATGAGAACCCCGAAGAGAAACGCGCTGCCTACGTCTGGCTGACGGACTTTGTCGGCTGGCTGCCCATGCCCGATGGGGGGGCGCACGAAGCCTTCCTCACTGCCGACTACAACGCGGAGATGATCGAGCAGATCGAGCGCTTTCCCCGCATACGGGATCGAGCCATCTTCGTGGGGAACCCCGAGGACATCGTTCCCGACACCTTCGGACCGGGCCTCCCCGCCATCCGGGCATGGACCGAGCAGCACTACGACTTCGCCGGCTACATTACCGGGTTCGATCCGGCAAACGTAGCCGACCGAGAAGCGATCCGGGCGGAGCTGGGCTACGAACCCGACGAAAAGGTGTGCATTGTGACGATTGGCGGCTCTGGTGTGGGCCAGCACCTGCTGCGGCGGGTCATGGCAGCCTTTCCCGAGGCCAAGCGGCGCGTGCCGGAACTGCGTATGGTGGTCGTAGCCGGTCCGCGTATCGATCCGCATTCGCTCCCCACAGTGGAGGGGATCGAGGTGCGCGGATATGTCCATGAGTTATACCGGCACCTCGCCGTGTGCGACCTGGCGGTGGTGCAAGGTGGGCTGACGACCGCAATGGAGCTGACGGCAAGCAAGCGTCCGTTTCTCTACTTCCCGTTGCGTCATCATTTCGAGCAGAACTTCCATGTTCGGCATCGACTTGACCGTTATCAGGCCGGGCGCTGTATGGACTTTGAGCAGGCAACACCGGAGGTCATCGCAGCAGCGATCGCCGAGGAGATGGGCCGGAAGGTCATGTACCAGGATGTTGAACATGATGGCGCGGCACGCGCGGCAGCCCGCATTGCTGAACTTATCTGACCAACTCCCTTGTTCATACTCGTCATGCATCCGCGTGTGAGCCTTACGCAAGAAAGAGCAACCAGTACTCGAGTGCACTGCGCTCTAGTTCCTCGTGTGTGCCGACCTCAGCTATGTGCCCATCGACCAGCACCACAATTGTGCTGGCTCTACGAATCGTGTCCGAGGCTTTGGCCTGAAACCCTGTCTTTATGGGCAAAAGATGAGAAAACCCACCAAAGAAGGCGGATTACCTTCGCAGTTATCGCTTTTTTGCACTTCCCTTTATGCTCAAACACATACAATAAACGATGTCTAAGGCCAAAAAACACAGAATATAATTCAGCTCGTTAGCATAAGTGCTGAACTGAAGCACCCCTCGATTCCCATAATGTACTGTTCTAAGAACATATTACTTCTTCACGGAGCCACTCCACTGACCGTACCTCAAATGCCATTCGGGAATGGCAGGTTATTGATTACTCATTTGGCCAGCCACTGTGCTCGTCAATTGTTGCGTCAATCTTATCCAATAAGGTACTGGTAAATAACGTGAAATGTGAGCTGTGTTTGAAGGGATGCAACATTGAGGCGCGTTTCCGCTTGTTGCAGGAGTGCAGCTCACCGGTGTCAAAGTGACTAAAGCAGCATCTGATCTTGCGCCGAAAGGTGGCAAGAGAGCATAGCATGACATGAGGAGGGCCAAACAGGTCAAGTACCTAAACCGTGTTGGAAAGCCTCGCCGTCCCTGGTAAGGGCTAGATTGCACACGTTTCACGTTATTTACCAACTCATTTACACTTTAACAGGCGATTCTCAGATTTCTATGTGCTGGCCTCAAAGAGAAGGGCTTGCAAAAACTGACATTTTTTCCAAAAATACTTCTTATCTATTGACAATGACAAATCAAGATGGTATACTCTTCTGCAACAACTAGATGATACTACTGAAACGGAGGAGTACACATGCCCGACGGAGATATTGTACACCCTTTGGTAAGTCCCAGATTTCAGCAGCTTTACGC
>JBKPBA010000318.1:0-4187 GCA_046726675.1 Chloroflexota bacterium | reverse complement strand
CGTGATCGATGGCGGGGCGATGGCAGCCATGAAAGGCGGAGGCCATGACAAGACCGATTACACGACCTTTCCGGGCGCGCTGCTCACGTCCTTTTGCTCGCTGCTCTCCGGGGCCAGCGTCGGGCCTGAAGGAGCCCTGGGCGCTCTCGTCCAGGACATCACCGCCTGGACGGGGGAGAAACTGAAAGTCGCTGAGGAATCGAAATTAGGGTTGTCGTTGGCAGCGCTGGCTTCGGCGTACAACGGCATTATTGGCAGCCCCTTGTTCACAGGGGTGCTGGCGACCGAGTTTCAGATCGGCGGGAAGGAACTGGGCATCGCGTTCCTGGCCTGGAACTTGCTGGCGGGCGTCATTGGCTACTTTTTCTTCACTTTGCTGGGTTTACCGGTCTTTGCGCAATCTATCCCCTTTACGCCCATAAGCACGCTGACGCTTGCGTATGCTCTCTATGCGATCCTGCTCGGCCTGGTGGGGGCGCTGCTGACGCTGCTCATCGCGATGAGTTTCCAGGTCTTCGGCAGGGTGATGGGACGATTCGGAGAGCGGGTCGTCCTGCGAACCATGGTCGCAGCGGTGGTCATCGCCATCGTGGTCTATTTCTTCCCGGAGTTGATGTTCGACGGTTACGCGCAAATCAAGCCAATCATCCAAAATCCAGCGCAATACGGTGTGCTGCTGTTGCTGCTCTTTGCGCTGCTGAAGATCCTGCTGCTGGGGCTATCGTTCAAGAGCGGATACCTGGGTGGGCCGACATTTCCAACCCTGTTCTCCTGCACGATGGTCGCAATGGCGCTGAGCCTGCTATTCCCGGCCATTCCGGTGTCCATCCTTGTGCTGTGCATTGAAGCTGCTGCTGTCTCGCTCTTGTTGAATGCGCCCCTGGCTGCCATCCTCCTTGTGGCGGTAGTGGGTACGGCTGACCCGTACATGATTGCACTCTTGTGCCTGTCCACGGTCACGTCCATGTTTGTAGGCTTTGGTGTCAAGCGGCTGATGGCGCGGCGCGCGGCAGGGCAAGCAGCAGCAACTCCCGCGACAGAGTAAACACACATCACATGATGCGCCTATTGTACCGCGCGACCGCGAATGCCGCTGGCATCGATCTAAGACCGGAACCCAGGATTCCGTAGGGGCGAGGGCGGCTGTGTGGATGTGGTGTGAGCCTTTATGGTCGCCCTCTTTGGATCGCCTGGAGACTTCGGCTTGTCGACGCACGTTGAGCTTGCCCACCATCGGGCGACCATAAAGGCCCACCTTTCCACCCTTCACCACCCTCGCCCCTACAGGTGTCGATGGGATTTTTCTTAGGGTGATACGTTTTGGGCTCCCCTGGTTATCACCCTGAGCACAATCAGTGTCATCCTGAGCAACGCGAAGGATCTAGCTCACTGGGCCGAGATGCTTCGCGGAGTTTACCCTGAGCGAAGCGAATGGGCTCAGCATGACAATGCTTTCCCCTGAAAATGTAAGTTGCGCTTCACATGTATGTAACAAACCTTTAACATTATAGTGGTATATTTCTCATAGCAGAGAAATTGTGACTTCATTTTAAGATTGTGAGACATCATCGTGAAAATTTTACAAAAAGATATGGTATACTACTAAGAAGCCAGATGCACTCTTACCAAAGAGCAATACCTGTTTTGACTCCATGTGCTCTTCGTTGTAGGAGTCAACCTGAGTATCTTTCGTTCAACACCCAAGACAACAAATCCGTTCTTTGTATGCTGTGCTCTTATCAACATTCATGATAGACTCATCTACAATGGGGAAGTCTGGGGCCGATGGATGCTCACAATACTGTGCCCTCTTGAGCATGAGAAGCAACTGCGTCTTGAAAGCAGGAGTTCCTCAGAGCGATCAAGTGAATATGTTTTCTAAATAGGATTCAGTTTATGCGCCGAACAATCCCGAGTGTAGAAGGCGGGCGGTTATATCATTCGGAGTGGGCGGACCATCCGATTATCGTTGGCACTCCCGCATGGTACAGCTGGCTGGAGCATCATACTTCCTTTCTCTTTGTCGATCGTACTGGCGCCTTTACTGCGCGCAAGAGCGATTCCGATCCCAGTGACGCGTACTGGGAAGCTTTCCGCACGCATCAAGGGAAGCGCTCCCGTGTTCAGCTGGGGCTCTCGCACACACTCACCCTGTCAAGGCTCCAGGCAGCGGCACAGACACTCGCAAGCGAGCCGACCGACGTGCCCCAGGTGAACACTGTCGCTTCCCTGCCCCCGGTACCGGAAATCGCAGCCAGTGCCGGCCATCTCAGTCCACTGGTTCGCACAAAACTCTATCGACCACGTACCAGTACGGACATCATCTCCCGTGCCCGTCTCCTCGAGCGCTTGAATGCAGTGCTGAGCGGCAACGTCACGCTGGTATCTGCCCCTGCCGGATTTGGCAAGACGACCTTGCTGGCGCAGTGGGTAGAGACGCTCGATCGCCCCAGCGCCTGGCTCTCCCTCGACGAACACGACAACGAGCCGCGCGTCTTCCTACAATCGCTCACCGCCACCCTGCAAAGCGCCTTTCCCGATGCGTTTGGGGCCACCGCCAGCCTGCTCGAAGCACCGCGTTTCCCCTCAATCGATTATGTCGTCCCTCTATTCATCAATGATCTGGCCGATATGCCTGACGATGTGATCCTGCTGCTGGATGACTATCATCTCATGCGCAATCGCGAAATCCATACCTTGCTCGACCAACTGATCGAGCATCTGCCTCCCCAACTACACCTGGTGCTAGCCACGCGATCCGATCCGCCGCTGCCCCTAGCCAGGTGGCGCGCCCGGGGGTATCTGAACGACCTGCGTCCCGCCGATTTGCGCTTTACCCTTGAGGAGACAGAGGCCTTTCTCACACATGAACTGGGGAGTGTTATGGCACACAACACCGCGGCTGTGCTTGAGGAGCGGACGGAGGGCTGGATTGCGATATTGCGGCTGGCGGCGCTCTCACTGCGCAACACTTCTGACGCTGCGGCATTCATGGAACAGCTTCGTAGCTCTCCTGACCGTACGATCAGCAGTTACCTGGTGGAAGAGATTCTCGCCCACTTAGCGCCTGGCGAGCAAGAGTTGCTTGTGAGGATGTCGATGCTGGAGCAGTTCTGCGCGGGATTGTGTGCAGCGATCCTGGGGAGCGATACCTCGAACGCTCAGGTGCAAGCCACTTTGGACTGGTTGGAGCGCTCGAATATTCTCATTATCCCCCTTGATGAGCGCCAGGGGTGGTATCGCTTTCACCACCTGTTCCAGCAGTTGTTGCAGCAACGCTTACAGAGGCACAGCAGCACAGAGGAGCTTGCCACGCTGCACCGGCGGGCGAGCGCGTGGTATGCCGAGCAGGGACTGATCGAGCAGGCACTCGCACACGCGCTTGAGGCAGGAGATGCATCGGGTGCGACGCAGTTGGTGGAAGCGCACTTTCTCTCTGCATTCGCGCAACAGCAACTCGTGGCTTTGGAGCGCTGGCTGGGCCTGTTGCCGGAGGACCAGATCCAGGGCAGTCCCGGTCTCCTTTTCGCGAGAGCGTGGATTGTACAAATACACGGGCGGCTCACAGATTTTCATCGCTTGCTGACGTCTGCCGACCAACTCTTAGCAACAAGTGGGAGCAGTGCAAGTAGTCGGGAAGACCCGTATTCCAGGATCCTCTCTGCGTTGATTGCGCTCGGCTGGAGCTTTCTTCAGTACTTTACGGGGCAGGTGCAGGCGAGCCTGGAGAGCGCCCGCTCCGCTCTGGCATGGCTCCCACCAGATAGGGTAGATATAGCGAGTATAGTCATGCAGTTCTTGGCCTGGTCATACCAGGCTTGCGGGCAGGAAGAGGTAGCGCACCTTCACCTGCAGCAGGTGATGAAAGAACTGTCGGCACATCCGCTCATCATCGCTCGCCTGCTTTTTGCTCAAGCATGGGTCTATCTGGCAGCAGGTAAATTGCATCAGGTGGAACACACTGCTCGCCATTTGCTCCAGGTCGCTCAGGAGGCTGATCTGGGGGTGAGTCAACAGTTTGCCCATTGGTTGCTGGGTCTGGTTCATTACGAATGGAACCACATAGATGCTGCGATCTATCACTTCTCCGTCGTGCTCGCCAACCAGCACGAGGCACACTTTTGGGTGGTGCAGGATGCGTTGTGTGGCCTGGCTTTGGCTTATCAAGCCCAGGGGTCGGGCTGTCT
>JBKPBA010000317.1:0-3497 GCA_046726675.1 Chloroflexota bacterium | reverse complement strand
GCAGACAGGAATGAAGTGTAGACAATACGTTCGACCCCGGCAGCAATTGCAGCATCGATGGCACAGTAGTGTTGCTCCAGACGGGCTAGCTCATACCCTGAGACCAGGAACAGCGTCTGGACTCCACTGAGGGCGGCCCTCATGGACGGTGCATCTTCGTAGGATGCCTGGACAATATCGGCGCCTGGAAGCTGTGGGGCACGTGCAGGATTCCTTGTAAGCAGCCGCTGAGGCCGGCCGAGAGTGGCAAGCCGAGCCGCAACTCTGCTTCCAAGTTGTCCTGTAGAGCCGGTTACGCCAATTGGAGCGACAGAAGTAGTCAAGAGATGTTCCTTTCTTGAAAACAGTTCTTAAAACATGAAAAAACCTTGACAATACAGTAGCATATATGCTATATGTAAACTACAACATTTACAACTGAATAGAGTAAAAGCTTCGAAGGGACGAGTAACAGTTGCCTGTTGCGTCCAGAGAATGGGCAGTTGGTGGAAAGCCCATACGTCAATACACTGTGAATAAAACCCGGAGCTGCGAGAAGAAATCGCGTCAAGCGAGAGTAGACCTTAGCCGGTGGCCTCCGTAATCGGGCTGGAGTATGTCAGTACTCGACGAGGTTGGTGTTGCGAGGCACCGGCAAATGAAGGTGGTACCACGAGAGTTGTTTATTTCGCTCTTCGTCCTTTTCTGTAAAAGGATGAAGGGCGTTTTTATTTGTCCGTCACCTTGTAGCAAGAATGCAATGAAAAACTTAATAGCACAGAAGTCTTGAAGGGACGAGTAGCGGTTCCTGGTTACGTCCAGCGAGCGAGCGATTGGTGGAATGCTCGTATGTCAACCAGCCGTGAATAAAACCTGGAGCAGCGAGAAGAAATCGCGTCAAGCGAGAGTAGACCTTAGCCGGATGCCCCCGTTAGCGGGCTGGAGTATGTCAGTACTCGACGAGGTTGGTGTCGCGAGGCACCGACGAATGAAGGTGGTATCACGAGAGCGGTACATAACGCTCTTCGTCCTTCCCTGAGCGAAGGATGAAGGGCGTTTTTGTTTGTCTGACAAGATGTATTCGAATTCGAAGGAGGAACTTAGCAAATGACACACTGTCCAGAATGTGAAGCCGAAATTATTGTCCAGGATCTCATAGTTGGAGAGATCATCTACTGCCCAGATTGTAGTGCGGAATTAGAAGTGTTGCATCTGGAACCCCCTGCCGTGGCGCTGGCACCACAGGTTGAAGAAGATTGGGGTGAGTAACATGGTGAGACTGGCTATTCTCACATCACGCATCCGCGTGGAAGAGAAACTATTGATCGATGCACTAAGACATAGGGCAATCGCATTTGACATTATTGATGATGGAGAATTGCTGCTCGACCTGTCACGTCCAGATGAGCGATGGCGTGATTATGATGCCGTTCTTTGCCGCAGCGTGAGTCAGTCGCGTGGATTAGCAGTACTCAACGTATTGGAACATTGGGGTGTGCATGTATATAACTCAGCCGCTGTGACTGCAACGTGTAACGATAAGTTGCTCACAACACTGGCATTGCTCGGCGCAGGTATCCCGACACCGCGCACACTGCTATCCTTTGATCCCCACGTGACCATCCGCGGTATGGAGATGCTGGGTTACCCGGTTGTGCTCAAGCCCACGGTTGGTTCATGGGGACGATTACTGGCACGTATCAATGACCGTGACGCAGCGGAGGCAGTGCTCGAACACCAGGAGACACTTGGCTCCTACCAGCATCATATCCACTATGTGCAGGAGTATATCGCCAAGCCACTGCGAGATATTCGTGCTTTTGTCGTTGGTGGGCGTACTATCTGTGCGATCTATCGCACCAGCGAACACTGGGTCACCAACACTGCTCGTGGCGCAGTGGCCAGCAATTGCCCGGTCACGCCGGAGCTTAATAGCCTGTGTGTACGTGCTGCACAGGCCGTTGGTGGGGGCATCCTGGCAATCGATGTGCTGGAAGACCCTCAGCGCGGATTGCTGATCAATGAAATCAATGCCACGATGGAATTCCGCAATAGTATTGCTCCAACGGGCGTTGATATACCGAATGAGATGCTTGACTATGTACTTAGTGGAATGCAGGAGGAGGTTGTGAGATGAACAGACTGCGTGTTGCCATAATTGGCGGATCCGGCTATACCGGAGGAGAATTGACGCGGATCCTGCTCTTTCATCCACAGGTTGAGTTGACGCAGGTGGCGTCCAGTAGTCATGCCGGGCACTACTTGCATAGCGTACATCCGAATTTGCGCAATGCCGATAAATCGGCGGTGGGCACGATAAATCGGCCCCTACGCTTCTGTCATCCAGATGATCTGACACCCTGTGACATACTCTTCCTTTGTTTGCCTCATGGGGTGGCTGCTAGAGAGATTGAGCGCTACCGGGCCATCGCTCCACGTGTCATTGACCTTTCAGCCGATTTCAGGTTGCGTTCTTCTGCACTTTACGAAGAATGGTATGGTGTGCCTCATAATGCATCCTATCTCCTGGAAGAAACCATCTATGGTCTGCCTGAACTGCATCGAGCAGAACTGTCTGGGGCGACGCTCGTTAGTGGCACTGGCTGTATGGCAACGGCCGCTATTCTTGGATTGGCTCCTCTCTACCGCACGGGTCTTGTGAATGATGCACTCCCTCTTGTGGTGGATGCCAAGGTAGGTTCATCAGCGGCAGGAGTAGCTCCTGGTCCGGGCAGCCACCATCCTGATAGAAGTGGCGCCGTGCGCTCTTTTCAACCTACAGGGCATCGTCACACTGCCGAGCTTATACAGGAGCTTGGGCGGTCTGCAGGTACAGAACTTTGCCAGCAAATCGCCTTTTCTGCCACGGCGATCGAGCTAGTGCGCGGAGTGCTTATTACTGCCCATGTTTTTTTGAATGAGACCGTAGATGAGCATACGTTATGGCGTCTCTATCGCGAAGTCTACCAACATGAACCTTTCATTCGCCTGGTCAAAGAACGTAGTGGTGTTTACCGCTATCCCGAACCCAAGATTCTGGCGGGAAGCAACTACTGCGATATCGGTTTTGAGCTTGATCGCGATCAGCAGCGCGTGGTGGTCATCGCCGCTCTGGATAATTTAATGAAAGGCGCTGCTGGAAATGCGGTGCAGGCGCTCAACTGTATGTGCGGTTTGAATGAATCAACCGGATTAACCTTTCCCGGTCTGCATCCAGTATAGGAGTTTTGCTATGACGCTTGTGGTAAAGATTGGTGGCAGCCATGGTGTCGCTACTACGAACATTGTGCGTGAAATTGCTCATTGTGTTACTGATGGACAACGTGTTGCTGTGATTCATGGTGGTTCTGACCTCACGAACACGCTCTCCGAACGTTTGGGGCACCGGGTAAGCATGATTACTTCGCCTGGTGGTATGGTCAGCCGCTACACCGATAGCGAGACCCTGCGTATCTATGCAATGGCTGTCGCTGGCCAGATCAATACCGAACTGGTGGCATCCTTGCAGCAGCTTGGTG
>JBKPBA010000316.1:0-5496 GCA_046726675.1 Chloroflexota bacterium | reverse complement strand
GAAAATGACCGAACCTTGAGTATAGAATTGAAGGAAACAAAATTCGAGAAGTTGAAGTCTACTTTGGGTCAGCATAACCAAGAAATAACCATACAAAAACTGGTTCAAGCACGAGTGAGAAAGAACGACGAAGCCGAAAAGAAACAATAATTGCTTCAAACTTCTTACTAGCAATGATTCTCAATCAACTCTCTAATATACCCATGTAATTGTCTGGAAGCTGACAACCACTATACAGCAAAGCTAGCAATTGCTCTTGTTGAGCCACATTCACAGTGCCCTTGGAGCAGCTCATATTGAGCGTTCGCGCTCCCATTGGTAAGTCCTGGCGCAATGGTTTGGGATTTCCGTTCACATCAAGCACCCCTATGGGGAAAAACAATCCATTGAGCGCGAAATCTCTACCATTAAAATAGAAGAAAGGAATACCATACTGCTGGGTCGTCAGCACATCAGTAATCAGTGTGATGATGTGGGAGACGGCCACCTGGTAGGTTCCCGTGAGACCACAACCGATGAAGCAGGCTGTTCCCTCCACCACCCAGAGATGTTGCGCTAATTGGCCACTATTCAGATTTACCTGAAACTGATGCGCCCAGTAGACAAAAAGCTGGTAGAGATTGTTGTCTGAGCTATGCGGGTAGCCATTGTGCCAACTATCGATCAGACCTATAAGCTGCGATCGCCAACTCCAATTTCCTCCTGGATGGACGACAGTGTTCATGGCCGCCTGTACTGTATCGAGGTAGGACACCTGCTGGGCAAGTAACTGATTATCAGGTCCAACAATATGTGGATCTAGTGAGCCGAGCAGTACCGGGAATTTAGGTCGAACTGCATGCATGGAACTTTCGCACAGGTCAAAGAACTGCGCATAGAGGTCGGGAGGAACATATCTGGTATAGGGAGGATCATTCTTCATCTGTTCATTGCCACATTGCACAGCATCAGCTCTTCCCTGTGCAGCATCATTGAGATAAGCTGGATCTAGAATGGTGGAAAGAATGGGTTGGCAGACAGTCAGGAGTACACTTATTCCCTGTCGGTGGTAGTTGCGTATGGTATCCTGCAGCACCTGGCCAGACAAGGTACTGTTGCCGCAGGTGATATAGGCCAGACGTTGCCAACTGATATCCGGATAGGGAGTTTGACTATCACCCTGTATGCCAAGTATAGGCGTCGTCGCTGTTGATGATCGCTTAGCAGCAAGTGCTACTCGTACTTGCGAAAGAAGCAAGATGCCACCGGCCAGCAGTACTGCGAATAGCAATAGAAATCTTCCCCTCAGTAGTATCATGATTCAAGCTCTCCTTTTCATGAATCGTTAAGAACATGGATTCAGAATACTATTTTTTGTGGAGTTGAACCTTTGAGTCCCCCTGTCTCTTCTAATTCAATAATATGTCATTGCGTATTATATTGTCCAGTACCCAAAAGTGATATCCACTCATAACTCTATGTGCGGGCCTGCGGCCCGCAAGAGAAAGCAGAAAGCGAGGGACACCCTCGCGCTCCCGGCAAAGAGCTTCGTGCCGGGTCCCCCAGACCCTGTGCCCTCTGCACTCCCTTTTATGAGTGGAATGTCAGCCCAAAAGACTCAACGCTAAAACACGGCCAAATAAAGGAGAGTCTTGAGCCAGGAATGGTTCTACTATAACCGGGGATCAATTAACTATCACTTCTCGAGGGAGACTATCCCGTTAGACCCATCGACAGTAATGTGTTGACCTGTAGCGATGTGCTCTGTGGCACCCAAGACGCCGATGACGGCGGGGAGGGAGGTGCGATCGACGGCAGTAAACGGTAGCACGATGTCCGCCTGAACTTCACTATTCTGTGGAGTTGGACTCTGGGCAAGCGTTTCACGGTCGTTGGTGTTAATTGGTTGCATCTTCTCGATATTTGCATATGAACAACATTTGTGTTAGAAAAATAGTAGCATGGGGGCAAGGAAATATCAATTCGTATTTCACATTCGGGTAAAGATGCGCACCCGGAAAGGAGCAAAACATGTATGTAGCTATACGCCGGCAAAAGATACAACCTGGTTTAATCGATGAGGCGGTACGGCTAGTTGAGGAGGAACTGGTGCCTATTATTAGTAGTGTGCCAGGATTTGTCGAGTATGACGTTGTTCAAGTGGGGGAGGATGTAGGAATAACCATCAGCGTCTTTGAGACGCAAGAGCAAGCTGAGGAGTCGAACAGAAGAGCGGCAGAGTGGGTCAAACAGAATCTTGTCCCGCTTGCTGCGGGGCCGCACGAGATCGTAGCAGTAGGCGAGGTGCGGATTCACAAGGGCAAAGCAAGCTGAGTGAGAAGCGCTGGCAGATACGCCTTACCTCAAGACGATCAATAGTGTGGCGAGCACCGGGCCGACCAGGGCAGCCTGGTTAAAAGATAGCGAAGGCAATCTCCTCTTGTTGTTGCAGATTGTTTGAGCACCAGGCACACTCTACGGTTGTCCCGTTGCGAGCAGTTGCTTGACAAGCTCGCGCGCCTTTTCAAGCGTAACGCCTGACTTAAGCAAGACCTGGCAGGCAAGCCCCTCTTCTTCACGCAGCAAACCAAGCAGCAGATGCTCCGTTCCAATATAGTGATGGCCAAGGGCTTGCGCCTCCTGTACGGCCAACTCAATACTCTGTTTGCCTTGCTGCGTCATTCCAAGCTGGCCTTCACCCATTGGCTGCTCCCCCGCCGGGTGCAACGTTTCGATCTGCGCGCGCACTTCACCTGGCTGCACCTGTAAGTGGTTCAACGTTCTGGCCGCGACCCCCTCACCTTCGCTCATGATCGCCAGCAACACATGCTCTGGTCCAACTCCGCCATGATTATAGTGATATGCTTCCTCATTCGCCAGCGACAATACTTTGCTGGCTCGCTCACTGAATTTAGCCAACGGGTGCTTTGGCCCTGGTTCCATGCTCGCTTTAATCCGCTGGCTCTCAACGAAGCTCTCCACCCCTGATGGAGTGAAGCGGTATTCGCCAGCAATACGATACGCAATCAGTTCTCCTCGAATTGCCAGTCGCCTTACAGTTACTGCATCAATCCGCAGCAGTTCCGCGACCTCTTCCGTCGTCATCATGCGTTCCATAGATGCCTCCTTAGTATTAGAAATAAATTAGATGTAATTGATAGTATTATAGATTAATTTGAAGTAATATGCAATCATTACAGTGTCGTGCTGAGCGCAGCGAAGGATCTGGCTCGCGGGGCAGAGATGCTTCGCTGCTCCATTCGCTGCGCTCAGGACAAGGCTCAGCATGACAAGGCGGATGCTCTTGAATTTTGAGTCAGACTTTATCAAGCTCGTTGGTGGTGCTAACGCTGCGCCCAGCATGACAAGGCGGATGCTCTTGAATTGGGTGTATACTACACACGATTCTATTGCGGCGTGATCCATTGAAGGAGCCAGAGGGTCACAATGAGCGATCCTCTGGTTTTATTTGCGTGCAGTGTCAACGTTTATAGAGATTGTATCGTGCTCAGAGTAAGCGACAGGAATGAGAGGGTTACAAACAACTTCACAGTATATGATAAACTAGATATGAGAGCTTACCTGTTTAGAATGTGTATACAAACCCAATTGCTGGGTGTAATAGCCGTTCATTTCATTCTGACGTGATGATGGGGGAGTAGAGGAAGACCGGTGATGTCAGAGTAGTCGAACAAAAGGAAGAATCCTATGAGTAATATAGATATCAAAGCTCCCAGGCGCAGGCTCGTGATGGGCTTGATTGCTACACTTGCAGCGTTCTGTCTGCTGCTTGTCACAACGATGGGAGCCCTTGCTGATACAGTGAACATTTTCGATAAGGCAGGTGTGCTGAATACAAGCAAGGTGCAAAGTGAGGCAGAGAATCTGCCGTACCCCGTCAACATTTACACCATGAACAACTTCACGGGTACAGAAACGGCTTTCAATCAAGAGGCTGTTCGGACCCTTAATGACGCGCACAACCCGCGTTTGATCATTATCGCCATCGATACGCGCAATAAGTTCCTGGCGATTGTTGGCGGCAAATCTGTCTCAACTTCAAATAGTGTGTATAACGATGCGGTAAACGCTTTCAAGAGTAACTACAATGGTGGGGACTATACAGGTGCGACTATCGCTGCTCTTCACTCATTGCAAAGTTCCCTGGGTGCGGCGCCCGTTTCGGGAAATGGTTCTGGCCAGACAAATAATGCAGTTGGTTTTGCTCTCCTCCCACTCTGTTTAGTTGGTTTGCTGGTACTGGGACTGAACGTGATTGCTGGCGTGTTGTTTATGAGACGTGCACGAATGCGAGTTTCTCCTTATCCAATGGGGACCCCGTATCAGCAGCCATATAACCAGGGTTATCCGCCCAACTATTATGGCCCTGGGTATAATCAAGGGCCTGGTATGAATCCCTGGGCTGCCGGTGGTTTAGGTGCTGCGGCGGGGGGATTCATTGGCTACGAGTTAGGGAAACAAGAAGGCGAAGAACAAGCCCGCGAGCAGGGTAATGTAGGCGGTGGAGATTTTGGTGGTGGAGCAGGTGGAACCTTTGGTGGAGACGGCGGCGGAGATTTTGGCGGTGGAGCAGGTGGAGATTTTGGTGGTGGCGGTGGAGACTTTGGAGGAGGGGGAGGCGGAGATTTTGGTGGCGGCGGTGGTAGCAGCTTCTAGTGGTCAAGCCGCAATTTTGATCTTCGTTACTCTTGCTGACGGTGCCCATATATTCGGTAAATGGGCACCGTGTTTTTGCTACTCATTCGGAGCCAGGTTTGTGAAGCCGTAACTGATTACGTCTATCCATATAGAGGGAGATGTGAAAGGAGGCATACGATGCTTTTTCTCTTTCTCTTATGGATAGCTCTTCTGCTACTCATAGCTCTTGGTACTTTTATCAGCACCCAATTATACAGTCGCGACAAAAAAGACTATTAGATTTTTTATCAAATCAGACGATTACTATTGATATACAGGAGAGATGCAGTTCAGTGCGTGCGTGATTAGCGGCGCAAGAGATCTGATTGTAGTACAATTTCTCTATCTTCGAGGTTTTTCATGTACAAACATGCTCTTTATGCTGTAAAATAGATATGGGGAAAGTTTATTTATTTGATACGTTCTTTTTGGATGCGTAGGTAATGTAACGCAAACATGACGGTATCTGAGAAAAGAGGAGAGACAATGGACGCTATTATTGGACGGTATAAAGTACGGATGGGGGATTCCGGGCTTATCCTCACTCATCCGTCGGGCATCAGTTTTGAGATAACAGCAGATGAGGCTTTAGAACTTCAGGATTTTCTCAAAGTCTATCACCGAGCATTAATTACTTCAGAGCGCGAGACGAATCCTGAACTAGAGCGCATTGTTTCAGAGCGCGAGACGAACCCTGAACTAGAGCGCATTGTTATCGAGGAGCACGAAATCTAACACAATCAAGAATGGGCATACAAGCGATACAAGATTTTGTATCGCTTGTATGCCCATTCTTAGTTTTTGGATCATACATTTCCT
>JBKPBA010000315.1:0-3868 GCA_046726675.1 Chloroflexota bacterium | reverse complement strand
GACGTATACGCCTCCGCGATGGGTGATGTAGGGGCACCCCTCGCGGGTGCCCAGCAGCAAAACCTCGTGGATGCCCCTCAACAACCCATTGGAAATAGTGGGTCGCCCCTTGCGGATGCCCGGCAACAAAGCCTTGCAAATCAAGAACAAACGGCTATTCCTTCGGGGATTCTAAAGGAAAAATAAACCATGAATACCGAAACACAAAGCTACGAAGCACGCGCTACCTATAAAATGGCCAGCACCCTACAAATTACCTGGTTAATTGCCAGGCGTCAGATGCTCGAAGCTATACGGGATAGGTCAACGCTCATGATGTCTGGTATGTTTCTCATCGTTCAAACAGTACTGGTATTGATTTCTGTTGGGCCGGCGTTGCAAGATCACACATTAGTTGGCCTACAAAGAGCAGGTTTCCTTATGGCGTTCTACCTCTTGTTCGTCGGCCTATTGCCGGCCACACCGGCAATAGGCATAGCTTCCGGAGTATTCGCCGGGGATAAAGAGCGAGGATGCCTGACTCCACTCCTCGTTACACCTGCATCTAATACAGCCATCCTTGCTGGAAAAGTATTGGGAGCCGTATTGCCTGCATTCGCCTACGCGGTGATCGGAATCCTCGTCTACTTCGCAGAAATTGCGCTGCTGTACGGTCCTGACAAATTAGCGCTTTTACCCGTCGGACTCTCAATACTGATTGTGCTACTCATACCCGGAATAGTGCTCTTTGGCGCAGCATTAGCAAGCGTAATATCATCGCGTGTTCGCACCTTCCAATCAGCCCAGAACTTTAGCTCCTTGATTCTCGTTGTGCTCTGGATAGGTCTTTTCGGGCTACTTTTTCTCCAGGGCATTCTAGGTCTGTGGGCGTTCGCCGTTGCGGTAGTCGGTGTCTATGTTATTGCCGTCCTGTTCATTGTACTTAGCGCAATCACGTGGAGACGCGAAGAAGTTATGGCAAGACAATGACCTCCCATTTCCCGCTCCGTTTGGTCCAATGAAGGCAAGCAATTCCCCCGGTTCAAGTGAAAAGCTGATAGGCTTGACTGCCTCGCGCTGGCGATAACGCGGCGCGATAAATGAGTGCAAGCTGCCAGATAAACCTGCTGCGCGCTCACGAGTCTTAAATGTTTTTGCTAACGCTTCAACCTCGATGATGGACATTTGCTACCTCCTCTGTGGGCATCCAAGTCGGCTAACTCAACATCACCCAACTTTCTGACTCAGCAAAATCAGTCGAAAATTATCCATAGTCAACGCGCTACCATCCCATGCACCAGAGTACGCCTTCACCTGTAATTCTGCCATTGTCAACATCTGCGCCAGTTCCGTTAACGTATAGAGACGATGGGAAAAGCCATACTCTTTGCGTTGACCATCGGGATATATCATGGTGATATTCACATCATTGCGGCTTGTGAGCAGATCAAAGCTGCGTTCTTCCAATTCAATCAGCCCTTCTGGATAATAACTTATCATTTGGGGAGCGTAGTGGCGCATCAACCCCTCTCGATGTAACGTCTCTAACAGAAAGAGACCACCTGGTTTGAGAGCCTTCGACACCTGCTGGAGCACTTTTTGATCTTCATCCTGGTTCTCAAAGTAGCCAAAAGCGGTGAAGATGTTAATTACAGCGTCAAACTCATTCTCGTATGGGATGTTCCTCATGTCACCATGCACCCAATGTACATGGACATCCAGCTCCTGCGCTGCCTTCTCTGCCTTGCGCAGAAAGACTTCGCTCAAATCTTGACCGGTCATCCTGTAGCCGCGCTGAGCCAGCGGGATAGCATGGCGTCCATGACCACAACACAAGTCAAGGATGCTGCTCTCTTGTGGCAGAGCCAACAAGTTGACGATGCCATCAACTTCTCTTTGTGTTCGCTCAGAGGTAAGAACCGGTTCAATGTGATGCAGGTAATCTTCTCCAAAGTATGTTTTGTACCATGTAGTATCAATTTCAGTCATCATCTTTTCCCTTTCTGTAATCCGTCGCAGACGGTGAAGATTTATTATTGAAGCCTGTAGGCGAACGCGTTATGTGGACGACTTAAAACTACGAACCCTCAATTCGTGGAAACAGCAGCGGTCCAGGTACTACTTTCTCTAAGGGTACGCTTCCCCATGTAGCTTCACGAACCCATCCAGATGGTTTGACTGGCTCAAGACCCAACTGGCTCATGATACGATCAGAGGCATTTGGAATAAAAGGAGCCAGGTAAATTGCCAACAGGCGCGTCGTTTCCGTAGCCGAATAGAGAACAGTATTGAGTTGTTCCTCCTGTTCTGGCTGGTGGGCCAATATCCAGGGCTTGCTCTGCTCCAGGTACTGATTTGTGCGGCGTACAAAGTTCCATATGCTCTGCAAAGCATTGCCTATTTCCCATGCTCCCAACTCCTTTTCCGCATGCTCGCGTGATTCGGTCGCTACCTTTTGCAAGTCCTTCTCTAGTTCACCAATAGGTCCTGGGTTAGGGATAATCCGCCCTCGATAGCGATTCACCATGGCGACGACACGGTTCAGCAGGTTGCCGAGGTCTTTATATAACTCATCATTGTAGCGCCGAATTAATCCTTCACGAGTAAAATCTCTATCCGACGCAAAAGACAGGTTGCGCAGCAAGTAGTAACGGATGGCGTCGACGCCAAATTCGTCAACAAGGTCAACCGGATGAACGATGTTACCCGCACTTTTTGAGATCTTTGCGCCCTCCAACGTCAGAAAACCATGCACTGCTATTTGCTGTGGCAACGCCAATCCTGCTGACATGAGCATTGCAGGCCAATAGAGACAATGAAAGCGTATGACATCCTTGCCAATTACATGCGCATTAGCAGGCCAGTAATGTTCAAATGTTGCTGTATCGTCTGGAAAGCCAACAGCAGTCACATAGTTGGTCAGTGCATCGAACCAGACATAGATGACATGGTCTGGATCGTCTGGAAAAGGTACGCCCCAGAGCTCCCTGGCCGGATCAACACGTCTGGATACGGAAAAATCTCGCAGCCCCTGACGAATCATCCCTACTACTTCAGACTGCCGTACAGTAGGTACAATAAAATCTGGATGCTCCTTAATGTGCGCAAGCAATCGATCACTGTACTTAGAGAGTGCGAAAAAGTAGTTCTCCTCCTCCACCCACTCAGGTACGATTGATGGGTGGTCGGGGCACCTACCATCGACCAGATCCTCGTCCTGGTAAAACGTGTTATCATTAGGGCAATACCAACCTGAGTAGATCGATTTATATATGTCTCCGCGCTCCTGTGCCCTGCGTATCATCTCCTGTGAGGCCCGGAAGTGCCGCTCTTCGGTCGTGCGAATCCAGCGATCATATGATACATCCAGTTTTGACCATGCCAGGCGAAAAGCTTCGTCCATGCTGTCAGTCCAGGTGACGAGGTCTACGTTATTAGCTATAGCAGCTTGCGCGACGTGTTGACTGTTCTCGTCTAGTCCCATGCTGAAGTACGTGTCTTGTCCTTGCAAGCGATGGTAGCGAGCGATTACATCGGCTGCTACTTTCTCCAGCGTATGACCGATATGCGGCGGAGCATTCGGATAATCTATGGCCGTTGTTATGTAGTAGCGCCTGGCTCCGGTATCCCGTTCAGAACTATTAAACATGTTTCACCTCTCTGCGAATGAGTGTTTATCAATATGAAAGGGGCGCAGGTCTGTCGCCTGCGCCCCTCATACGTCTTCGGAGTTGTTACACTTATGTTTTTTTGTGCAATACATGTATACATGCAGATGATAGCAACAGCCTGCTGGATTCCATAATTAGCATCCGATAGGTGCAGACAAACATAGACATAGGCATAATCGATGTGGCAGCTATGTACTTATAATCCATCTTCTTGAACT
>JBKPBA010000314.1:0-3799 GCA_046726675.1 Chloroflexota bacterium | reverse complement strand
GATGAGCATGGAGGGTTTTATGACCATGTTCCCCCACCTCAGACCGTTGCTCCTGGAGATGCCACAACCGATCCAGCAAACGACCTCTACCACTTTGATTTTAGACAACTGGGTGTGCGGGTGCCTGCTGTGATCATATCGCCTCTCATCCCCAAAGGAGTCATTGACTCTACCATTTACGATCACACGTCGGTACTGGCGACCGTTGAAAGTATTTTTGGACTACAGCCCTTGACCGAACGCGACAAACATGCAAATACATTGAATCACCTGTTTTCACTTGCAACACCGAGAACGGACGCTCCCACTACTTTGCCTGCACCTGCCGATTCAGGGATCAGGTGCCCAGGTGATACGGGAGCCATTGCTGCAAGTAAGTTGCTCGTTACTACTGATGCCACTCCTGCAACGGAGCCAGTGCCTTCCTCACTACAGGGTTTCTTACATGTCGCCTTCTTAAGGGATTTGCAAGCATCGCCACCGGAGGAACAAGCGAGCCGGACAGCGAGGTATTTGAATATCAAAAAACATCTTGAAGCGAAACAATATATGGATGAAGTACGCCAGAAGGTCGAGCCTTCCAAAGCGAAATAGAGATTCGGTGCAGTCATCGTTTGATTAAGTATTTATGGTAAGATTGGGGGCGATGATAGAATTAGAAACAGAATGTATGGTTCTTCGATGATATGTTTGCAGCAAGCATGTTCTGAGGACCCAGGAGGATATGAGCATGAGTATGAAGAAGGTAGCAAGGCCAGAGGTCAATGGTAGCAGCTTTCTTGAGTCTGGATTCGCCTTCAATTACGATCACCTGACGCTGGTGCCCCGCATGGTCTCTACTTTGCAGCACCGGACGGATGCTCGACCTGAGATGCGGTTTGGTCCATTCCAACTGGCTCTGCCTCTGATTGGCTCGCCTATGCCTGACGTTTGCGGAGAGAAGATGTGCCGAGTCCTGGCCCAGGAGGGTGCTCTGGGGATCCTTCACCGGTTCCAGCCCATTGAAAGCCAGCAGCATGAATTCGAGCTGGTACACCACCAGGGTGACATAGATGCCCTTGCCGTAGGTGCGGCTATTGGCATCACAGGCGATTATCGCGAGCGTTTTCAAGCTCTGTATGCTGCTGGCTGCCGCCTCTTTTGTCTCGATACTGCTAATGGCGCGCACCTGCAAGTGGAGCAAGCCATGCGTTGGATTCGAGGTCAAGCTTCGGATGTGTTCCTGCTGGCCGGAAATGTTGCCTCTGCCGAAGCCTTCTCCGCGCTTGAGGAGTGGGGAGCCGATGCTATCCGTGTCGGTATTGCTGGAGGCTCGGTTTGTGAGACGAGGACAGAGACGGGAGTTTTCTTGCCCACGCCTTACGCGGTGGCAGAGGCGGTCATGGTGCGAAAGCGGGCGCTTATTATCGGTGATAGCGGTGTACGGATTCCTGCCGATTTCTGTAAACTACTGGCTTTAGGAGCGGATGCGGTCATGGTCGGCTCTGCACTGGCCGGTACGAAAGAGGCTCCAGGGCAGGTCATTGTGATGGATGACAAGAAATACAAGGTGATGCGTGGTGCTGCTTCGTTCTCTGTGCAGCAGCAGAGCGGCAACGCGAGTCCGGGATACGTTGAGGGCACTGAGACGCTCGTGCCCTACCGTGATACGGTTACCACTGTGCTGCATCGCTACCTGGCCGGGCTCCAGTCGAGCATGTCCTATATGAATGCGCGTACTCTTGATGAGTATCGTCGTAATGTCGCCTTCAAGCTGCTGCTTTGATTGAAGAACTATCTTGATGCTAGATCTGCAGGAGAAAATTTCCTTATGATACAAACAGTTCAACCTGTTCTGGTTGGCACGTCTCTCCCCCGCCAGGATGGACCTGACAAGGTGGCTGGACGTGCGCGCTATGCAGGAGACCAGGTGGTGTCAGGCATGCTGTATGCGCGCCTGGTCCTCAGCCCATATGCCCATGCACGCATTCTGAACATCGATACGTCGGCTGCTCTGGCTGTGCCAGGAGTCGTAGCGGTTTTTACCGCCGAAACGCTGGGAATGGCCCAGGCAGATACGCTCTCCCGTGCGCAATCACCACTGGCAGTGCACGAAGTGGTGTGGTGCGGGCATCCGGTAGCTATCGTGGTCGGCGAGACGGAGGCTAGCGCCGAGGATGGCGCTACAGCCGTGGAGGTTGATTATGAGCCGCTGCCTGTCGTCATTGATCCTGAGGCTGCTATACGGCCAGATTCGCCGCTAGCTCGCTCTCTCGGTGAGACGAGAGCAGCCGCAGGAAGAGGCGAGCATGCTACCGTCCCTCAAGAGGGGGTGGAGGTCGATGAGGAGAAACGTTCGCAAAATGTCAGCCAGACACCACCCCTGAGGATGGGTGATATCGAGGCTGGTCTGCGCGAGGCCGATGTGGTAGTCGAATATAGTTATCGCACCCACCCGGTTCACCAGTCCTATATGGAACCACAGTCGGTCATCGTAGCGCCAAGCCCCTCCGGTCATCACCTGGTGATCTGGCCCAGCACGCAGGGTATGTTCAATGTGCGCTCGGCAGTCGCCCAGGCACTCAAGATGCCTGAGCGGCAGATCCGTGTCGAGCCGGTACCCATCGGTGGAGGATTTGGCGGGAAGGAGACCCTGATTGAGCCGCTGGTAGCAGCGGTGGCGTCTCACCTGCGTAAACCGGTACGTCTGGTCTACACACGCCAGGAAGATCTCCTGGCTGGGAATCCCGCGCCACAAACAGTGATCACCGTCAAACTTGGCGCAAAGAGGGATGGGACGCTCACCGCTATTCAGGCCAGGATGATTCTTGATTCGGGAGCCTACCCCTATCCTCTTGCCTGGCTGAGCGGCTTCCATTTCTCAAGTGCCTATCGCTGTCCCAACATGGATATCCGTTGCGAGGCGGTTCAGACCAACAAGCCCGGTACCGGCGCCTATCGCGCCCCTATTGGTCCGCAGGCCTACTTCGCATTAGAATCGACGGTGCAGGAACTCTGCCAGCAGCTTGGGATGGATCCTCTCCAGTTCCGTCAGATCAATGCACTCAAAGAGGGTGACCTGAATATCAGGCAGGGCCGCTGGCCGCGCATTGGACTGCTGGAGTGTCTTGAGCAGATTCAGCAGCATCCGTTGTGGTTGCAACGCGAGCAGGCTAAACGGGAAGCGCCAGCGGAACTGAAAGGTTGGAAGATTGGGATAGGCGTTGCCGTTGGAGGCTGGTCGGGTGGAACAGAGCCTGCTGCTGCACTATGCCGGCTGGAGCAAGATGGTACATTTACCGTTGTGGTAGGTAGTGTCGATGTTTCCGGCTCAGACGCTTCGCTGGCGCTGATCGCCGCAGAGGAGTTGAGCATTCCAGCCGAAGCCGTGAACGTGATACATGATAACACCGATGCTATGCCGTATAGCGGCCTCTCTGCTGGCAGCAAGACAACCTATACAGTGGGTTCAGCGGTGCTGGTGGCTGCGCGTGATGCGCGCAAGCAGGTTTTCACCATCGCGGCTGAGATGCTGGAGGCGTCAGCCGAGGACATGGAGCTTCAGGATGGGAAGGTGATGGTCAGGGGAGTGCCTGAAAAGCGCGTCACATTGCAGCAGATTGCTGGGAATTCTATGGGCTTTGGCGCTCCCTACGAGCCAGTCTACGGTCGTGGTCGCTCGGCCAATCGCGTCACCTCGCCGGCGTCCGCTGCGCATCTGGCGAGAGTCGCAGTTGATCCTGAGACGGGCGAGGTGCGCGTGCTCGACTACGTTGCGGCCCAGGACGTTGGCCGTGCCATTAACCCGGCAGAGGTGGCG
>JBKPBA010000313.1:0-7511 GCA_046726675.1 Chloroflexota bacterium | reverse complement strand
GCCTGGCCAAGCACATTAAAGATACGTCCCAGTGTTTTTGGCCCTACCGGTACTGAAATTGGAGCACCCATATCGATAGCATCGATACCCCGTTGCAAGCCGTCTGTTGGCCCCAAAGCTACACAACGAACCCAGTTATTCCCAAGTTGCTGCTCAACCTCCAGTGAAAGGACATGTTCAGCCCCTTCTGGTTGTGTTTGCACTTCATTATAAATTTCTGGTAGATGGTCTGGTGGAAACTCAATATCCACCACTGCTCCTAGTACCTGTACAATTTTTCCCTTTGTACCCGTTTGTATCGTTGTCATATATTTCTCCTACTCGCCTACAAAGCCTCAGCGCCAGACACAACCTCAAGAATCTCGGTCGTGATACTTGCCTGGCGAGCTTTGTTATAGGTAAGGGTCAAATCCTGAATTAGTTCGTTCGCATTATCCGTTGCATTTTTCATTGCCACCATCTGAGCAGAAAAGAAGCTCGCAATCGTTTCGAGCAGGGCCTGGTAGACCTGTACATTTACGTAGCGTGGCAGCAAAGCCTCATAAATGCTCGCTGCATCTGGCTCGTAAATGTACTCAATTGTCTTACTTTCTCCTTCTTGCTCGGGAGGCGGCTGTACCGGAAGCAATTGCACAGCGGTTGGCGACTGGCTCACGGTATTGATAAATTTCGGATAAACCAGGTAGACGACATCCGCCTCTCCATTCAGAAAGGCGTCCACAGCCACCTGCGCGATAGCTGAAGCGTCCTGTAACGATGGTCTATCACCATAGTTCGTGAATTCAGCTATCAGGTGCAATTGGTTGCGTAAGACGAAATCACGGCCCTTGCGTCCAACTGCCACGTAGTCCACTGCGGGCCTTTCTCCCTGCTCAGCGAATCGCCTTTGCTCCTCAATGGCCGTTGCCGCAGCCTTACGATTGATGTTGCTCGGCAATGCTCCGCATAGACCGCCATCAGGTGTAATTACTACTAAGCCGATCCTGCGCACCGGACGTTCTTTCAGTAGCGCGATTTCCCCTCCAACATCTTCGCCAGTGACCCTGGCAAGGCGTGAGACAAGTCCTCGAAGTTGATCAGCATAAGGGCGCGATTGCTGGACGCGCTCTTGCGCTCGGCGCATCTTACTGCTTGCCACCATCTGCATTGCTTTGGTGATCTGCGCCGTATTTTTAACCGACCTGATACGCCGCCGTATTTCTCTGGTTGATGGCATACATCAATTCTCCTTTCACACCTCCTGAGACGAAGTCTAGTCACGCAGTGACGTTGGAGGTGTGGATACCAAACTCTCCTAGTGCGGCGCTGCTGTCTTCTTGAACTCCTCGATTGCGGCGTTCAAGCGTCTCAGCAGGTCTTCCGACATTTTATCTCGTGCTTTAACCGATTTCTCAATGATCTCCTCACCAATCTCCGGGTGATTCGCATCTATATAGCGGTAGAAAGCACTTTCCCATGCGCTGACCTGATCTTCAGGCACATCATCCAGGTATCCTGTGGTCGCAGCATAGATGATCATGACCTGCTTCTCCACAGGTACCGGTTGATACTGTGGTTGTTTGAGTACTTCGGTTAAACGACGTCCACGGTCAATACGGCTCTTTGTAGCTTTATCCAGGTCTGATGCAAATTGTGCAAATGCCGCGAGTTCACGGAACTGCGCAAGATCAAGTCGGAGTGATCCGGCTACCTGTCGCATTGCGCGTGTCTGGGCACTACTACCCACACGCGAGACCGAAAGACCCACGTTTACGGCTGGTCGCTGCCCGGCGTTAAACAGGTCAGTCTCAAGGAAGATCTGCCCATCGGTAATCGAGATCACATTCGTTGGAATATACGCAGAAATGTCATTTGCTTTCGTTTCGATTATCGGCAGGGCTGTGAGTGAACCACCACCAATCGCGTCATTCAGGCGAGCGGCGCGTTCCAGGAGGCGCGAATGCAGGTAGAAGACATCACCCGGATATGCTTCACGTCCAGGTGGACGGCGAATAATCAATGAGATATTGCGGTAAGCCTCGGCGTGTTTCGTCAGGTCATCGTAGATGATCAATGCGTCTCGCCCGGACTCCATGAACTCCTCACCCATCGCGCAACCTGCATAGGGCGCAAGGTACTTCAATGGCGCCGGGTCAGCTGCACCTGCTACCACCATGATAGTATGCTCCATCGCATCGTGTTGCTCCAGAATAGCCTGGGTACGTGCCACAGTAGAATTCTTCTGACCGATTGCTACGTAGATACACAGCAGGTTTTTGCCTTTCTGGTTAATGATTGTATCGATAGCGATAGCGCTTTTTCCTGTCTGGCGGTCGCCAATGATCAATTCGCGTTGGCCACGCCCAATGGGAATCATACTATCAATCGCCTTCAGGCCAGTTTGTACGGGCGTATTTACTGACTGGCGTGTGATTACGCCAGGAGCAACACGTTCCACCGGGCGATAGGTATCTGTTACTATTGGTCCTTTATCGTCCAGTGGTTCGCCCAGAGGGTTCACTACGCGTCCAATTAGTGCATCACCAACAGGCACCGAGATAACTCGTCCTGTAGTACGCACTTCGTCATCTTCACGTATGTGGGAATATTCACCAAGGATGGTGCAACTGACCGTTTCTTCTTCGAGGTTAAAGGCCATACCCATTATCCCAGTACGTGGAAATTCCACCAACTCTAGATATTTCACATCTTGCAGGCCATAGACACGAGCGATACCGTCCTGCACGGCGATGACAGTGCCAACGCTTGCTGTAGCGGTTTCGCTTGTTCCAAACCCTGCGATGTTTTTTTCTATGATAGCACTGATTTCGTCAGCCCATGATGCCATCGCTGTTCCTCCTGTTTGTATTGATCCTGGCTCCGCCAGTTTAGTAGTGTATCTGACATCCGCGGAAGATACTCCTACAGGCCTGTATAAGAGTTGTTGCTTTTTGTTAGTCGTAATATATATTAACACTCACATATGAATGCCGGTTACTACGGGGTCGAACTTATGGTTGTGGCTGATAAGCAGGTCGATTACCATCAGTTGATGGCTTAGTTTCTTCTGTACCTGGCTCTGCGAAGAAATCATTGCTAGCAGTAGCAACACCCGTTAATAGCTGTTGTTGCAGCAATTTCAAACGGCGTTCTACACTGCCATCGATCACCTGATCTCCTACTCGCGCTACCACTCCACCCAGTATGTCCGGTTGTACCCGGGTTTCTAACATTATCTTTTTGCCAGTCATACGTTCTAATGCATGCTGAACCTGCCTCCGCTGTGATTCATCCATCTGCGTTGCCGTGGTAACTTCAGCTTTTGCTTCATTCTTATAATTGAGCACAAGCTGATTCAGTTCACGAGCAATATTCGGCATTAGATCAACTAGCCCCCGCTGGACGACCAATAATGCGAGATTGAGCGATGTCGGCAGCACCTTTGATGCCAGCCCCTGCCGTATTGCTTTCTCTTTGCGCTCTGCAGGGATATTCGGCTCGCGCAAGAGATAGGCTAGTTTACGTTTAGAAAACAGATCTGCTATCTCTTGCACATCAGTAAGTGTTCGATCAAGCGTATTTTGCTTCAGCCCAATATCGAAGATTGCCCCGGCGTAGCGGCGTGCTATCGCTCCCTTTAGCATTACTGTTCCCTTGTTTCACTAGCGTGAACGAACTCTTCGACCAGGCGGCGGTTATCTGAACTGTCAACAGACTTGCTGATGACTTTGCCTGCGGCGCTAATCGAAAGATTAACTACCAGGCGACTAAGCTCAGCACGAGCGCGTGCAGCCTCCTGCTGGATGCGAGCCACCTGTTGCTGTTCAATGTGTGCAGCCCGTTCATAAGCTGCTTCTTGTATACTGTTAGCCTCTCTCTCGGCAGCCTTCGTCGCCTGGGCGATGTTCTCCTGCGCCTGAAGACGAGCTTCCTGCAATACCTGTTCGGCGCGTGCAGTTGCCTCTGCAAGGTCACGCCTGGCTTTTTCAGCATTCTCTACGCCTTCGCGAATCACCGCTTGACGCTTTTCCAGTGTCTTGATAATGGCCGGGAATCCCCATTTCCAAAGAATCAGAAAGACGATTCCAAAGCTGACGAGTTGCGAGAGGAAAGCTAAAAGATTAATGCCGAACTGACTTGCTAGATTCATTCTATGTGCGCCTCCTTTCATTAGAGGTAATACCCCATTATAGCCTGAAAGAATGGCTACCAGGATATGCACTTACTATGGGTGGATTATACGATCCAACCCTGCCATAGTAGGGTAAGGAAAGTCTTAAGCAAATCTCTCTTTAGGTATCCTACTATGCTTGCTCTAAACTAAGGCCTACCAGTGAGCACAAAAGCAATAACCAGTGCATAAATAGCGATAGCTTCGGCGAATGCCAGACCGATGAACATGTTAATACGAATCAATGGCTCCGCTTCCGGATTGCGACCAATGGCATTGAAGGCCTGACCTGCAGCAATACCAATTCCCAGGCCTGGACCGATAGCTCCTAAACCGATTGCAAGCGCGATAGCAATTGAAGTCACGTTGAAAACCTCCTTAAAGGAAAATTCTTTTATGTATTGTTTGATGTTAATTTATGCAATCGCAGAAAAAACTGCGAGTAGCAAATATGGGAACGAATGAATGTAGTATCTTAGCTGGCTGCCACAGTCTCTTTTTGTGCCTCGCTCTTCCTATACTCCTCGAGTGTCTCTTTTTGTGCCTTCTCATCCTCTTCGAACTCATGACTGCTGGTGCCAATTTCCAGGAATACGAGCGTGAGCAAAGCGAAGATAAGCGCCTGCACAAAAGCGACAAAGAGTTCTAACGGGATAAAGATTACGTCGGCAATAAACGGCAGAATAAAAGCGAAAACCGCCAGTACTGCGCTACCAGCAAAGATGTTGCCAAAAAGACGGAAAGAGAACGAAAGAATACGGGATATCTCTGTGACGAGCTCAATCAGGCCCACGAAGAACACAATCGGTCCCTGGAAGCCTTGTTTAAAGGCTTTGAAATTGAAATACTTACTCAGTTGCTGCTTTGCTCCCAATGTATAGAAACCGAAGATCTGGGTGACAATTACAGAAACAAGAGCCAATGCTAACGTAAGATTGAGGTCGCTTGTTCCGGGTCGAATCCAGGGAGTAAGCTTATCGGAATAGGCACCTAGTAAGAAGAAGCTTGTTGGAGGACTGAGATGCGCCAACTTGAGCTTTTCCAGGTTTACTGTTCCAATGGTATCTACGCCGGGGAAGACATCCAGTAAGTTACAGAACAAAATAAAGATAAAAAAAGTAGCAACAAGTGGGAAAAACTTCCTTGCCTTTATTTTACCAGAAACGCCCTCCGTCAGGTTGAGCAAGTATTCTACAATCCACTCAACCGCGTTTTGCATCCCTGAAGGAATAAGATCGCGTCGACGAGTGCCGAAAAAGAAGACTAAGAGTAAAGCAATGATTGATATCCAGGTACCAATGAGTGTGTTGGTAACCGGAAGTGGGCCTATATAGAAGATCACTTCTGGCGGAATTTGTATTGGCTGAAGTTTCCAGAGCACGCAGTATCCTCCCTACTCACTCGCTCTGCTAGGTCTGTTTTGCTATTGGTGGCTCCGTCTATCCTCTCTAGTTTAGAAAAGGCGTGCAAATAAACGGTACGCTCCATATATTCCTATAATCAGGCCAAGCAGCAGCCCGAGCAGCAAAAATAAAATTTTCTGATGGGTAATGCCATCAAGGTAATTTCCTAAAATAGCACCTAGAGCCAAAGGGACTGCTATAGTGAAACCTAGTTGCCCCACTAACGCCAGTGATTCCCAAACAGAGGGCGGCGGTTTTTTATTCATCCGTATAATCCCGTCTGTCGTCTCTCATCTTTCTTCCATGCGGATTATAGCACACCAACATTCACTGTGCAACAATTGATACAAGGACTGTCAGCCTTTCTGGCTCTCACACGTGCCGTGAGCAGAACATGCTATAATGAAGGCATGTCAATCATGTCAATTACGCAACCCAACACGAATAGTATAAAGAGAACTGATCTGCTCAGCCTCACTCTACCACAGTTACAACAGTGGTTTGTGGAACGTGGAGAACCTCCTTTTCGAGCAAAACAACTATATAGTTGGCTCTACCAACGTCTTGTTCCCGACTTCTCGGTGATGACTAATCTTCCGCAGTCATTACGCAGCCAGCTTGTGCAAGAAGCCAGCATTGGACCAATGGTCGTAAGGAGCGAACAGCACTCCAAAGATGACCGCACGCGTAAAATCTTGTTGGAGTTTGATGATGGGAAACTGATCGAATCGGTACTCATGCTTTATCCGCCCCTTGGCGAAAGCCGCACACGATCAAGGCAACGCGTTTCTTCATCTGGAAGTGTAGTGGCACCCCTTGCGGGTGCCAGGGCGACAGTTTGTGTTTCGACACAGGCTGGTTGCGCTTTTGGCTGTACATTTTGCGCAACGGGCCAGATGGGTTTTGATCGTCATCTCACAGTGGGGGAGATTGTAGCGCAGGTGCTCTTCTTTGCCCGCGAATTGCGGGATGCGCCATGGTCTGCAAAGGGACTTCCTGGCAGCGCCCCCATTGATCATATAACCAACATTGTTTTGATGGGTATGGGCGAACCTTTGCATAATTATGACAATGTCATGCAGGCGTTGCGCATATTGAACAGTCCTGATGGCTTTAACCTGGGCGCCCGGCACATGACCGTTTCGACTGTGGGGCTGGTCCCAGCTATTCGTAAGCTCAGTCAGGAGCAGTTACAGATAAATCTGGCTATTTCACTACATGCCCCAACTGATGAGCTACGAAGCCAGACTATGCCAATCAATAAGAAATACTCATTAGAAGAGCTACTTGCTGCTTGTAAAGACTATATCGCTGCTACCGGACGACAGGTGACATTTGAGTATGTACTATTGGCAGGTGTAAACGATACAGCAGAGTGCGCGCATCTACTTGGCAAATTGCTCGCCCCTCTCAAGCAGTTTGCTCATGTTAATTGCATTCCAGTCAATGCTACCTCTGCCGATTATAAGCCGCCCGGCGGCGAGGCCATTCGTTCCTTTCGAAATATTCTTTACGAGCATGGGGTAAGCAATAGTGTTCGTGCAGAGCGTGGAGACGACATCGCCGCGGCGTGTGGACAATTAAGGACACGTTTTGAAAAGAATCGCAAGCAACAATAGAGAGCAGAAAGGCCGCATATGACCTTTCTGCTCTCTATTGTTGCTGTTTATTATCGCGCCTTTGGTAACTTGTGCATAGTTCTCAAGCAACGAGTACAGATATTTACTTTGCGCTGAACACCATTGATTTCGATACGACGACGCTGTACATTCAATACAAAGCGTCGTCGTGTGCGTTTTTGCGAAAAATTAACATTATTGCCATGCATCGGCTTGCGTTCGCATATCTCACAACGACCAGACATATATCTCTTCCTCTCTATTTCATTTAAGGGCTTAATGTAGCTTCTAAAGCGTCCCTTGATAATCAAGCCTGCCTCTGATATACTGCATATGTTT
>JBKPBA010000312.1:0-9338 GCA_046726675.1 Chloroflexota bacterium | reverse complement strand
GTTCCTGACCGCTCAACTCATGGAGGAGGTCGAGGATGACATTTATAAGCAGATCGTCAACGCCACAAAGTTTCCAGGTGTCAAACTTGTCTGCATCACACCTGATGTGCACGTAGGCTACGGAGTCCCTATTGGCTGTGTACTTGTCACAGATGGTACACTTTGCCTCGGGCCTGTGGGGTATGATATTGGTTGTGGTATGATGTCTGCTCGCTCTAATGTCCCCTGGGAAAGGGCAACGCCACAGAAGCGACTTGAGTTTAACAGAGCCGTGATGGCACGCATTGAGATGGGCATGGGCGGCAAAAGCAAAAGACTGCCACATCTCACGACCTCTCAATTCGAGAACCTTATCCGAGGAGGAGCAGAATACTACTGTGAACACTATGGCTCAAGTGTGGATCGTAGCCATGCAGAACGTAACCGTTTACCTGTAGATGACTCATGGCAGCCCCCTTATGGGAGCAGGGGAAAACCTGAACGTGGTATCCACCAACTTGGTAGTTTAGGTGGTGGCAATCACTTCATGGAACTGCAACGCTGCATTGAAACGGATACCATTTTTCTCCAGGTGCATACTGGCTCCCGTGGCTTCGGGCATGGGCTTGCAACGAACTTTTTTGAACTGGCAAAGAAGGAACATCCAGAGCAACGTCATATTGATATGGGATACTTCACGTCTGACTCCCCCAACTGGAAGAACTATCTCAATGCAGTAAATGCAGGAGGAAACTTTGCTATCTTGAACCGGCTCATAATCTTCGAGCAAGTGGCAGAAGCATTCAAGAAAGTCTTTGGCTCTGAACTTACGATGATCTATGAGATTAGCCATAACCTTGCACAGTATGAATGGACAGGGGAAGAGTTTGGGTATGCATGGGTACATCGCAAAGGGGCAACACGCGCCTTACCTGCTGGACATCCTGGCCTGGTAGGTAGTCAGTGGGAACACACGGGACATCCTGTCCTTATCCCTGGAAGCAACCGTGATTATAGCTTTATCTTGACTCCAGCATCAGGAGCAGAAAAGTGCGCTTTCTCAGTCAATCACGGGGCTGGACGACGCATGAGCCGGGCACAGGCAAGGAAGCAACTCTCCCAAAAGGCGATCAATGCTGAGTATGCGGAAGCAGGTATTCTCGTCAACGATCATGGAGATGTGCCACTTGATGAGGCTGGCCCATGTTATAAGTCATCCGAACAGGTGATCGAAGCTGTGGTAAAGGCAGGACTTGCAACGGTACAGTATCGCTTATGGCCTTTAGCCTCCCTCAAAGGAGTGGATTAGTATTCTCTTTCAGGTACACCCCCGTTTGTCACCCTGTCTGCTGCCACCGGTTGTCACCCTGAGCGCAGAGAAGGTCTCGGTGGGCGTAGAGATGCTTCGCGGAGTTGACCCTGAGTGCAACGAGTGGGCTCAGCATGACAGTGGTGCGGTATCTTCCTGCAGCACTTTGGCAAGGCGAGCGCGTTCCCTCGATGGTCAGCCCCCATCACAAGCCCTTCAAAGTTTGCTTTTTCAAAAAAGTATTGACGAATCTTCGCAGCGTAGTGTATACTGCAAACGTTCGTTAAGAGCAGCTATTCCTCGATAGCTCAACGGTAGAGCGGCCGGCTGTTAACCGGTAGGTTACAGGTTCGAATCCTGTTCGAGGAGCCAAAAGCCCAGGGAGCCAGTTCCTGGGCGTTTTTAAATGCCAAGATATGAATTTGACTTCATATGAACTGTAGTTTATAATAGGAGTGTAGGGATGGCATGGGATGTCGAGTACACTAACGAATACGAAGGCTGGTGGGATAAGCTGACTATCGATGAGCAGGACTCAGTGGAGTCCTGCATTCCGTTCCTCCAGCACTACGGACCGGCACTCGGTCGTCCCCTGGTGGACACAGTCAAAGGATCGCGCCACCCTAACATGAAGGAGCTTCGACCACCAGCAACAAACATACGTATCCTCTTCGCTTTCGATCCTCGGCGGACCGCCATCCTCCTCATCGGTGGTGACAAGACGAATCGCTGGCAGAAGTGGTACGACGGAACATTCCTATTGCGGATGCACTGTATGACGATTATCTAGAAGAGCTACGTAAAGAAGGAAAATTACCATGAGTGGACATAAGCCCTGGAGCGAAATTAGCGCGAAGCTGCGGGCGGATCCGGAGCGCCGTGCCCGGATCGAGCAGCGTGAGCAGGCCATCGAGGCTGAGTTGACCATCAGTCAGCTTCGCGAGGCTCGCGGCGCTACTCAAGAGAGTGTTGCCGAGAGGATGAATGTCACGCAGTCGAATGTGTCTCATTTCGAGCGCAATCCGAACATCTTTCTGCGGTCTCTCGCCGGCTATGTTGAAGCGCTCGGCGGCCGGCTGGAAATCCGCGCGGTCTTCCCTGACCAAGTCATAACCCTTGTTGTTCCCAGCACTCAACGGCAACAGCCTGGCCCATCACAGTAAAGAATGCAGGAGAGCCGACGCCTTCCTGCACCTCCAACTTGTGACGACTCTTAACAGGCAAAGGTCCCTTTAGAGATTCAGAGCAAATCGCTTTGGATTCTTGGGATCAATCAAGACCGGAACTAGGCTGCCTTTTGTATAGACTGGGTTGGAGTTCATGATCCAGGTCCAAAAGGTATACGTTCGCCCTGTGCGAGGATTCGTCCACGTAGCAGTGAGGTAATAAATGTCACGTGACAATCCCCAGGCCGTCTTTCCTGTTTCATGCCGGATGGAGGTCACCATGGCACTGATCTGTCTTCCATGAGAGGAAAGCCATCTGAACTGGTAGATCTGGTAGACCACAAATGCACTGGCCAGAGCCAGCGTACCCAAAGCAAGGAGTGTATCGAGCAGAAGAGGGTGTATCATAAAGTTTTCTCCTTAGAACAAACGCGTGCCAACGATGATCAATAGCGCAACTAACCAGATAAATCGTCTTAGATAGTTATATTATACAATATGAGGAAGTAACCTGTCAAGTCGCTTTTAGGGGTTATATTATTGAGAGAGATGACTTTGTCATCCGCTTTATCAAAGGTCATTATATTTTATGATACACTATCTGTTAATCGGTAGGCTACAGGTTCGAATCCAGTTCGAGGAGCCTCCAAAAGGGCCACTTACCGAAACAGGTGGCCTTTCAGTGTGTTTATATGGAATAGCAGCTCAATCAGGAGATCAAGTTGGTTGAAGATAGTACCATCGATTACCAGCACTTCTTCCAGGAAACGCTAGAAGCAATACCGTGGCCCCTGTTGATTATCGATCGTTCATTGTCTGTGCATTATTATAATCATGAGGCCGTTCAACTGCTGGAAGCGCAAGCGCCACTGCAACACCTAACATTGAATCAACTGATTTCCGACAGAGCAATTCTAGAGCTTGTTCAAAGAAGTATACAGTTTGATAGTCCTGTTGAGGAGGAATGTACCAGGGAGGGTCCGGGCACATCCTGGAAAGTATCGGTGAAGCCCTTAACACACGCACCTCACATGACTGGCATCAACCAGCAGAATATCACCCCCAAACAGGCGTATCGCTATTTCGCAATCGCGATTGAAGACCTGACCGAATTGCGACGCCTGGAACGCGCACGACGTGACTTTATCGCTAACATCTCACATGAACTACGCACTCCATTAACCTCTGTTCGCCTGCTGGTTGAAACGCTGGAAGATGCTATTGATACAGACCCTGACCAGGCACAAATCTTTATTGAGAAAATTGAAATGGAGGTGCAAAATCTCACGCAGCTAGTATCAGAGATCCTCGAACTTTCGAGCATCGAATCGGGACAGGTTCCCATGAGTATCGAACCAATTGAAGCAGAGCAACTGGTACGCGAAGTGATGGCGCGCATGCTGACGTTAGCGCAACGATATCGTGTTCAGCTACGTACCGAAATAGAGCAAGGAAAATCGCTGGTGGCCGCCGATAGTAAACAGATCCTACGTGTACTGGTTAACCTTGTTCACAATGCTATTAAATTTACCCCATCCAACGGTATAGTAGTAATCGGAACGCGTTTGGAGGAGGGTGGAAATATGCAATCCTTTTTTGTTCGTGATACGGGAATCGGTATTCCCCCGGAGGATTTGCCCCGTATCTTTGAGCGTTTCTATAAAGTTAATCAAGCTCGCTCGAAGGCCGATTTTATTGGAGGACCAGGCGGAGGAGGTAGTGGTCTGGGTCTGGCAATAGCCCGTCACGTTGTAGAAGCCCATGGAGGTCGTATTAAAGCGGAAAGTGCAATTGGTCAGGGGAGTACCTTTACCTTTGCTTTACCTGTAACAATTCATGTCTTATAAGCTCCCAATCTTCACATTGTGTGACTTTTATCAAATTTCTTAATCACATCTTTATACAAATGTGTTGAAACACGTCAAATCATATGTTACTATTTGCTGGGGATCAGTATTTTGGATTAACGACTATTTTTCATGCCCTATGGATGCCGCATTTCTCAACTTGATATCAGGATTGGCTGCTTGTGATCTCGTTTGGTGATATAATCAAGCAAGTTAGCTCTCAATCCTTGAAGTAGGGCCTGAAAAATATTTATAGGTCTATTCTTAAATGGGTTGGAATGGGTTGGGGTGTAGTTAGAAGTGTGGAAAAAGAAAGAGGACAACAGTTATGAGCAAACTGGTGATGATCATTGATGATTCGCTTACGGTACGTAAGATTATGGAAACCAGCCTGAAACGTGAAGGTTTCACATCTGTGAGCTACCCCGATGGTATTGAAGCGCTACGCGCACTGAACGAAAGACGACATCCTATACCCGACCTGGTTTTACTTGATATTGGCCTCCCCAAAATGGATGGGTATGAAGTGGCCCGCCACTTGAAGACAAAACAGCAGTTTGGTAATACAACTATTGTCATGATCTCTAAGCGTGATGGAGTGATAGATCGTCTCAAAGGTCGATTGGCCGGCGCAAAAGACTATATTACCAAGCCGTTCAAGACACAAGAAGTAATGACTATTGTGCATTCGCATCTAAGTACTCCGACAGTTGGCTAGTCATATCACACCTCCTGATTTTTGCGGAGCAAAAATAGCTGCGATAGCAGCGTTGGAGGGTGTGGATAGAGACAGAGCAATGTTGCCCCTAGACGGCTTATCGACAAATAACCTTGAACAGATGGCTGACGAAGAATTCTGGAACTACGCACGCGCGCACGCAGACATAGTTCCACAGATTTCCTCCCAGGAGAGCAATTACCAGAATCAACATCTAGAATGTGAGCTGAGTCGCGGAAATTGCTTGATTCCCTTGAAAGCTATTGTCGAAGTTTTGCCGTCCCCTCACCAGTATACGCACCTGCCTCTCATTCCCGCTTGGATGCGTGGCCTTGTCGCCTGGCGTGGTGAAGCCATACCGTTGATCGATCTTGACATGTACCTCTGCGGAGTAAGCGCCTCTCATCTTGATGGAATGCTGTTGGTAGCAAGCTATATTGATATAACGGTGGGTTTACTTGTTCCAGGTATTGGGCTGACTACCACTGTTCAGTTTGAGCAGGTGTATCCTTCTTTAGGACCGACGGTATTCTATACGCCCATTCGAGCAGGTGTGATTAAAGGAGTCTACGCCGAGGAGGCTGTTCTGGATGCATCAGCTTTACTCCCAGATGTTGTACAGCAAATAGGAATGGCTGCCTGCTATGGATGATTTAGACTCGCCTGATCATCAGGAGGAACTCTCTAAAGACGATCTGGAAGTTCTGCGAGCTTTTCATGATCTTGAATCATCCACTGCAGATGATTCACCTCTCCTGGAGACTACGCCTGAGACTTCTCTAACGTATCAGTCAGCCACAGACAAATCCGCAGCATTTCTGTCTGAAGATGACATGCTGGCTCTCTTCGCTACCGAAGCCGATGAAGATATTACAACAATGCGACTGGCGGTTCAGCAGTTCGAACAGGACAATCGGTTAGATTCCCATGGCGTGAAAGCTCTGAAACGCTATGCGCATAAATTAGCAGGAACTGCGGCAGCGATTGGCTGTGCTTCAATGTCCACTATTGCTCGCCACATAGAAGCAATTATCAAGTTAGTTGAGGATGGCAGCCTTGCCTTTCAGAGAGGATTGATCGCGCTGGTCAATTCGATGCAAGCCCTCGAAGCCACACTGCATAGTATCGTTAGCAACGGCTACGAAAGTAAAAATCCTCTACTGGAACTCGAAGAGGAATACAAGAGGCTCAATATCGATGTACATGTTGTGCATAATGCGAAGCCCTCTTTGCCCGAAACTGCTGATTCTACCTCTACACAGTGGTTTTCGCAACAAATAGGTGAACTTGATCAAAACTCGTCATCGTTGCGTGTAGATGTTCATCACTTCAATAAACTCCAGGAATGCGCAGAGAACTTAATTGAACTAGATACCCCAATGGAGAATGCTCAGAAACAGGTTGAAACGGCACTGAATGAATTGCAATTTGCACAAAGTCGCTTGCGTCGTTTAGAGCCGCTACTATCAAGCCTGTCTATTTCTGCAAATACCGCACCAGATGCTTTGATTGAAGATGCCGGGTATCCTCCTTCGTCGCTTGTTGCACGCATCTTGCAAGAGGCTTCAATACGTACTGGTCATGTCTCACAAATAAAAAATGTTGTACGTACACGACCATTACTGATTCATGAAGCAGCCCTGTGGGATGAGATGGAAATAGATCGTTTTTCGGAGACGAATGTATTGACACATTCGCTCACTGAAGCTATTACCGACGTTGCATTGGCTACTTCTCATTTACGACAGGCACTCATGCATCTCAAATCTATTGTGGCACAGCAAGTGAGCCAGGCGAGTGCAGTGCGTAATGAAGCGTTTTTGCTACGGTCATTGCCATTCAGTGTTCTGGTAACATGCTTACGAACAGCAATAGAGATGATGGCAGGAGCGCAAAGTGAGCGTATCCATTTTGAGGCTTCCGGTGAGACAGTTGAGATCAGTCAGGATCTTCTGGAGAATTTGGCAGATCCACTCCTGGAACTTGTTCAAATGCATACAGCCGAAGTCTTGTTCTTCACAAAAAGATTAGAACAAGACGCTGATCAAAGACTTTGTATATGGCTTAATGCTCATGCTATGGGCAATGAGGCAACAATTGAAATCGGTTTCTCGCAATCAGTTCCTTCAGGGGCGGTCGCTCTACTACAAGACGCCGTTCATCATTTGTACGGCTCCGTCTCCCTGCAAGAACAAGACACCGGGAAAATAACTCTGCAACTCCGTCTTCCACGAACCCGGCGGATGATACAAGGATTACTTGTACGTGCAGGAAGTCAACATTTTATTGTGCCAGTCTCGCAAGTGAACCGAATACATTTTAACAAACATGGAATGAACGGGGCGTCCTCGCAGGAAAGAAACTCCCAGGATATGCTCCTTGCTGACACGCATGAGATATACCATCTCAACACGCCATTGGGTTTCCTTACTGAAAAAAGTACTGCTGACAAGACGGTCCAGGTCGCGTTAATACTGGAGTTGGATAATCCGCACATTGCGATAGAGGTGGATGAAGTAGTCAAGGAAGTAGAACTGTTAATGAAGCCACTCTCTGCTCATCTCTGTCGTCCAGGAATAACAAGTATAGCTATCGATGGTAGCGGCAATGTACAATTGGTGCTAAATTTGCCTGAAATGATCAGGCTTAAAGAAATATACCAGCAAGCCGGCAAGACTATCATAGAAGCAGATACTGAAAGCGATCACGAACAATCAATTCTGCAACCTGGGACAGCATTGTGCCACAAGATACTCATTGCGGATGATTCAATGTATATCCGACAATCTATAAATATGACCCTCAGCCACGCGGGATACGCAGTGTTGGAAGCAGTAGATGGCTTACAGGCGCTTGATCAGCTATCGAAAGAATCTCCTGACTTACTTTTGTTAGATATCGAGATGCCCAATCTAAATGGATATGATGTACTCAATATCGTTCGTAGCCATCAAGAGTTCTCTGCACTAAAAATTGTCATGTTGACCTCCCGTTCTTCAGAGAAGCATAAGCGCCGTGTCAGAGAATTAGGCGCTCATGAATACCTGATTAAACCTTGTCCGCAGGATGTGCTGCTCAAAACTATCAAGTCTTTGCTTGCTGAAGGATCTCTATGGTGAGAGCGGTCTCCGGCAAATGTATGCTGTCAAGCGGGCACTCGATCCCGAAGGGAAACTAGCACCCGGCAATCTGTTTTAATACACTTACGAAAGAAGCTCAGTCAACGTCCAGGTATCGATATAGTAGGCGAGGTAGGCGTGATGGGGAGCGAGCAGATCGCGGATCTGCTTCAACTGAGCATAGCCTATAGGGCGCACTGCCAGGAAAGAACGCTCTCGACGCGCCTCGCGTAGATATATATCGTAGTCTATTGAGGTAACGATGTCGAAAGGCGACTGATCCTGTGCAACCGCTTCCACAAGATCGTGGCTCTGCAGGATGTGGATGCCCCGTTCATCGAAGCCAGCGGCCCGCAGAGCATATGCTGCTTGCCTTGCGTCTTGCAGATCGACAAACACGCTCAGGACATACTTACGAGGGAAAGGAGCTGCGGGAAGTCTTCGCTTCGTGGACACTGGCAACTGCTCAACACCCACCTGTTCACTTGTTAACTGCTCATACGTCTCAAGGGTCGCTGCATAATTCATAATTTGTAACCTCCTATGGTATTCTTCTGTTTTCACCGATTCAAGTAAGGAGAAGATTCTCTTCTCCTTTGACAGTGATAAGGGTAGCACGAATTTATTGGATCTCAATTGGAGATAGATTTGAGCATTCCAATGAGAAAGTCCCTACAACTTTCTCATGTTTCGTGAAAATGTGGAGGGTTGTTTGGACGCCTCCTGGCGCCTTTGACTCCAACGTATTTGTTCAGAGTCCCCCAAGGGTGGACCAAAACGTGGCTGCAATGGAGAGCACTCGCGTGTCATCCTGAGCGCAGCGAAGGATCTCGTTGCCCATCGCGTGAGATCCTTCGCGGAGTTTACCCTGAGCGTAGCGAAGGGCTCAGGATGACACTGGGCGGTCGATTCGTCTCTCCTCACCTGATGAGCTGATGGTGCAAACAATGCTTCAGGCGCCCTAACAACCCTCCACATTTTCACAAGAGCACGTTGCAGGCGCGCAGAGAACAATAACATAGCGACTTGTGAGAAGCCTTGAGATCAACCTATAACCGGGTTCATATATGACAGTTGATATGTTACAATGCACCGTAACACCATAAATGAAGTAATCTCATTGAAAATGGACAGTGGAGCAATGCATACGATTGATGAATTGGCAAATATATCAGGCATACCAAGCAGGACAATTCGTTT
>JBKPBA010000311.1:0-5757 GCA_046726675.1 Chloroflexota bacterium | reverse complement strand
TGTGGGCGCTGTGGAGGCAGCGCTCTACGAGTTCATCGCCGAGACTCTTGAGGGGCAGTCCCTCTCTGAGAGCATCGCCCTCCTGTGGCGCCTGGTCGAAGGACGACCAGCGGGAGAGGCGCTCGTGCGGCGCATACGCCGTGTGCACAAGGAGGAAAACTGAGTCCCTTTAGAGTCGTTGATGTCTTCTTTTTGATAGAGGTCTACGTGTTCTATTAGTAATAGGAAGATTATATTAATTGGAAGATTGCAGAAAAAGGATGGAACCTTGAGAATAGCTCAGATAGCCCCTCCCTGGATCACCATTCCACCGAAAAACTATGGTGGAACGGAGAGTGTCATCTACAATTTGGTGGAGGAACTCGTCGCGCAAGGGCATGATGTAACGTTATTTGCCCCAGGTGACGCCAAGACCTCAGCCAGACTCGTCTCCTTTTTCCCGACCTCTCTACTTGCGGAAAAAGTCGAGTGGAGTATGCACCTGAAAGCCTTTTATCACTTGCAAAAGTCGCTAGAACACGTGAGAGCGCACCAGTTCGATATCGTGCATACCCATCTTTCCTCGGGCTCTGATCTGTATCTTCTTCCGCTCACTGCTTATCTGGAAACTCCTCATGTCTCAACATTGCACAGCCATTCTCCTTTCGATCATTCTCCTGGTGGCCGTGTTGGCGACGCTGACCGCTATTATATGGATTGGGCTCCTTCCGTTCCGATCGTGGCTATTAGCGAAAGTGCTCGTGCCCAGGAGAAACTTCCATTCCATTTTGTGGACGTGGTGTACAATGGCATCGAGATGCGCCAGTTCCCCCCTCCCAGCAAGAAACGTGGCGATTACCTGGTGTGGTTAGGTCGCTTTGTTCCAGAGAAGGGGCCGCATTTGGCCATCGAGGCGGCAAAGCGAGCACAGGTTCCACTGGTCCTGGCTGGCACGATTGATCGCTATATGAAAGCCTCGGTGGACTACTTTCAGGAGCAGATCAAGCCGCAAATCGATAACAAACAGATCAAATATATTGGCCCGGTGAATATGAAGCGGAAGGTTAGCTTACTGAGCCGCGCTCGTGGGTTCCTCAATCCCATTGAATGGGCGGAGCCATTTGGCATGGTGATGGTTGAAGCCATGGCTTTAGGCTGTCCGGTCATCTCGTTTGCCCAAGGGGCCGCTCCCGAGATTGTAGCGGATGGCAAAACAGGCTTTCTCGTGCAGAATCTCGATGAGATGGTACAGTCTATCCCAAAAATTGAGCAGATCGATCGAGAGGCAACGCGCTTGCATGTGGAGGGCCATTTCTCGACTCAGGTAATGGCCGAGAAATACACTCAGGTCTATGAGAAAGTAATAGCGATAAACAAAAAAGTGTCCAGGCAACAAAGGAGGAATATATCTTGAAAAGATCGTCGCAGTTAGATCAGTATAAACGCTTTGTGGGAGAAGATGTGCTTGCACGCATTTATTGTGCTGCCGAGTCTCTGGCTGGAGTGTCTGTCCTTCACGTCAATACGACCGCTGAGGGTGGGGGAGTGGCCGAACTGCTTCAGAGTCTTCTCCCTCTTATGGAGGAACTTGGCATTCCCCATAGCTGGAAAGTCATCCCGTTGGACGATGCATCTATCCTGTTCGCCGCGCACCTGGTCGACCTCTTGCAAGGGATGGAGCATGACAATATCCCTGAGGCCGATCAGCACGCGTTCCTGGAGAAATTACGTTGTATACCGGACATGCAGCGAGCAGATCAAAATCACGCGGATATCTATTTCATCCATGACTTTCAACTCGCTCCCCTGGCTACCTTATACCCCTGGATGCGACCAGCGCTCTGGATGTGTCATGTAGATACAGCGAATCCAGACCCAGATGGAAAGGCCTACATAGATCAGTTCCTCGATGCCTATAACATCTGTGTGTTTGACACCCCGCTCTCTGTCTTCGACAACTTGCCATCAGAAAAGGCACACGTCATCACGCCAACGATCGACCCTTTCAGCGAAAAAAATCGATTCCTGACCCCAGAGAAGGGATTGAGGATGCTGGCTCAATGCGGTATAGACACAGCGCGGCCACTCATCACGCAGGTTTCGCGGTTCGGCAACTGGAAAAATCCCTGGCAGGTGATCGACGTCTATCGCCTGGTGAAACAGGAACTTCCTTCGGTGCAGGTAGCGCTTGTCGGTGCTATGGAAGCCGCGGATGATATCAAAGCCCTGGAGATCCTCAAAGACATACAAGCGAAGGCAGGCGCAGATCCAGATATCCATCTGCTGTACGATCCTGCTGTGATCAAGCATCCCGAGGTGAATGCCTTTCAACGCTATTCCAGCGTCATCCTCCAACGCTCTATCCGTGAAGGCTTTGGTCTGACCGTGACGGAAGCCATGTGGAAATATCAGCCTGTCGTCGGGACCTCGGTGACCGGCTTACGAGCGCAGATCATCGATGGTCAAAACGGCTATATTGCGGATGAGACAGAATTGTGTGCGGAGCGTACGCTCAAGCTCATTCAGGACCAAGAGCTATGGCGGAAGCTCGGTAAGCAAGCACACAAACGTGTCAGGGACAATTACCTTTTCCCAAGGATGGTATTGCAATATCTCGATGCGCTCAAGAAAGCTCTTGGATACAGAAATGACCTGCGAGAGGAGAAACAGATCAATCAATGGCGAATCCACACTCCTGGTGGCAAACGGGTGTGATTTATCAGATTTACCCGCGTAGTTTTCTCGACAGCAATAAAGATGGGATAGGGGATCTCTCTGGTATCACCAGCAAGCTGGATTATGTGCGCCGGCTCGGCGTTGACGCCATCTGGCTCTCGCCCATCTATCCGTCTCCGATGGCCGATTTTGGTTATGATATTAGCAATTACACCGATGTTCATCCGCTCTTCGGAACCCTGGAGGACCTGGATACCTTGCTTCAGCAGGCACACCAGCGCGACCTCAAGATCATTCTGGACTTTGTGCCCAATCATACCTCTGATGAGCATCCCTGGTTTCAGCAGGCGCGTTCCAGCCGCACCAACGAGCAACACGACTGGTACATCTGGCGAGACCCCGCACCCGATGGTGGTCCTCCCAATAACTGGACCAGTCTGTTTGGTGGCTCTGCCTGGCAATTTGAGGAGCAGACCGGGCAATACTACCTGCACCTGTTCGATGTGAAACAGCCCGATCTGAACTGGCGCAATCCCAAGGTGCGCCAGGCGATGTACGATGTCTTGCGCTTCTGGCTCGAGCGTGGCATCGATGGCTTCCGCATCGATGTACTCGGGAGGCTGCTCAAGGATGAGCAGTTCCGCGATAACCCGCTGAATCCGGAGTGGAAGCCGGGTGATCGACCCAATACTCGCCAGCTGAGCCGCTACACGCTAGACCTACCAGGCATACATGAGATTGTGCGAGAGATGCGTGCTGTAGTGGATCGCTATGATGAGCGCGTGCTCATCGGCGAGCTTTATCTGCCAATGGAGCGTGTGGTGCAGTACTACGGCGAGCAGCTCGACGAGGTTCACCTACCTTTCAATTTCCAATTGGTGACGCTACCGACCTGGGAGGCCAGTACTATTCGCCAGGTAGTTGATGCGTATGAAGCGGCTCTCCCCCTGGGGGCCTGGCCTAACTGGGTGCTGAGCAATCATGATCGGCCCCGCATCGCTACTCGTGTGGGACGGGAGCAGGCGCGAATGGCCCAGATGTTGTTACTTACGCTGCGCGGAACGCCCACCTGTTACTATGGCGATGAGGTGGGGATGCAGGACGTGGCAGTTCCGCCAGAGCTCATACATGACCCGCCTGGGAAGGACAATCCTGAGCATAGCCGCGACCCGCAACGCACTCCCATGCAATGGGATAGCAGTCCCAACGCCGGTTTCTGTTCCCCTGAGGTGCAGCCGTGGTTACCAGTCGCTGACGACTATCAGACCTACAACGTGGCTGTTGAGCAAGACGAATCGCGCTCCTTTCTGACCCTGGTACATACGTTACTGACCCTCCGGCGGAGTCTGCCTGCGCTCACCGTGGGGTCGCAGCGCTCTCTTGACCAGCCCAATCCCGCCTGTTTCGTCTACCTGCGCCAGCATTCTGATCAGCGCTACCTGGTTGCTCTCAACTTCTCATCCCAAGAGCAAGTTGTCACCCTACCGGAACAGGGACAGGGCCGTCTCCTCCTCTCTACCTACCTGGATCACGAGGGCCAAATTGCAATGGGAGAGATACACCTGCGTGGCAATGAGGGACTACTGATTGAAGTAGAGGCGTTAACTTAAGACTGATCACGGCGGGGAGCGAGGGCGGGCGCAGAGAGGCGAGGGCGGGGAGCGAGGGCGGGCGCAAGGGGATTGTGATAGGGCGGGGCAAGCCCCGCCCCTACTATACATGGAGCTGGCAAGCCGATGGAATCCTCATTGTTGCGAAGGGCTTATGTCCGGGGTATTCGGTAGGAACCAATGTTGTTACCCCCGTTTCCTTCTAGGGTCTGTTAGGAACTCAAGTTAGAATGCAGGATTAAGGCAAGCAACCATAAGATGAGATTGGATGAACGTTTCACATCCTGATAAAGGAGAGAGAGATGAACACTGATCAGATGTTTGATGTTCCTGTGCAAGATGCATCATGGAGGCACGCAATGGCCTCGGATGCAGATGGATTGGAGTTGCATTATGTGAGGTGGGGGCAAGGAACTCCCCAGGTGCTCTTGCTGCATGGCTGGCCTGGCTTCTGGTACGATTGGCGACGTGTCCTTCCTCGTCTCGCCCGGTTCACGTCGGTTATTGCAATCGATTTGCGTGGATTTGGCTTCTCAGCCAAACCGGACTGGCCCGTCCATTCGGCATACTCCCCTGAAGCTCAAGCCAAAAACGTTCTCACCCTCCTCGACCAATTGAACGTCGAACGAATCATCCTGGGAGGGTATGATATTGGCTCACGAGTAGCGCAAATGCTAGCTCACTTGGCTCCAGAACGTGTTCACTCCCTTGTACTCTCTGCTCCCGTCTATCCAGGGTTTGGCACACGCCCATTGGAGCCTGGGGCACAGCAGGAGCGCTGGTATCAGCATTTTCACCTGTTGCCCCAGGCTGATCAGCTTATCGGTCACGATCAGGAAACGGTTCGCTTGTATCTCTCCCATTTCTACACGCATTGGCTGGGCAATAAGCAGGCCCTTCGTCCTTACGAGTTTGAGGAGATCGTCAAGACGTATGCACAACCTGGAGCGGCACGAGGAAGTATTGCCTGGTATCGAGCAGGAGGTGGTTCCGGGCAAGTTGCTTTAGCCTCTGGGAACATCCCACCTGTTCCCATCACGCATCCAACGATGATTCTCTGGGGCGAGGCTGATCCTATTGCGCCACCAGCGTGGGCAGATCGACTCGGCGACACGTTTTCCCACTTGCTTGGAGTGCAGTTCTTGCCTGACATTGGTCACTTCGTGCCCTTTGAAGCACCTGAAGCCGTTGTGGAGGCCATTCGTACCGTTCTCTAACTCTTGAAGCTCAAGCCTGGTGCACGGCTTGAGCGAGTTCACCCAGGTGAGCACGATCTTCTTCACTGGCTGCTGTGAGAACAAGTCTCTCGAAATCATGATATGTGTGGATATCCGTCGTGCTGTCTATCATGGAGCAAGAGTATCAGGAGAGGAGCGAGAATGAGCGCCTCCCCATCCCTTGCAACGAACACGAGAGGCGCCCTTTCCATGCATTGCCATTTCCCCCTCTCTCAGGTATAATGACAAAGGTCAGGCCGGCCTTGTGAAAAAAC
>JBKPBA010000310.1:0-5320 GCA_046726675.1 Chloroflexota bacterium | reverse complement strand
GTCAATGATCGTACCGCCGCTGTTGTGCACGCACTACGTCATGGCTGGATTCATATGCACGACAGTTAAAGTAAAGGAACCTGTTTCTGTGAAAGTTTTTGGCCGCGTGACGGTCTTCCCCATCATGCCTACTCGCATCAGTCGACTCTATGAACTGGCCGATAATCTGTGGTGGAGTTGGCATCCAGAAGCTCTCGCTTTGTATAAAGTGCTTGATCCAAAACTGTGGGACCATGCATGGCACAACCCTGTTCGTTTTCTCACCGAAGTTCAGCCAGAGCGTCTTGAACAAGCGGTTAATAATGCTACTTACCTGGAACAATACGATAGTGTTCTCAGTGATTTTGACCACTACATGAATCCCCGCACAGAAACGTGGTTCTCGCAAAACTACCCTGAACTGGCAAACCAGATGATAGCGTATTTCTCGGCAGAGTTCGGATTGCATGAGGCTCTACCCATTTACTCCGGCGGTCTGGGCATTCTTTCAGGCGACCACTGCAAAGAGGCAAGTGACCTGGGCTTGCCATTAATTGGCGTTGGCTTCTTGTATCCTCAAGGATATTTCAGGCAAAGCGTAACGCGTGATGGAGTACAAGAGGCATTTTATGACAAGTTACATTTCTCTGAAGCTCCCGCTATCCCAGCTTGCGACCCGGATGGTAACGAAATAATGATCAATGTCGAATTGCCGGGAAGACGAATTCATGCCAAAGTATGGAAATTGCAAGTGGGACGCATTACTTTGTATTTGATGGATACGGATGTCGCTCCTAATGCTCCAAATGACCGCGAGCTTTCAGCTCGCTTATATGGCGGTGATCGAGAGATACGCATTTCTCAGGAGATTGTACTGGGTATTGGCGGCGTCCGCGCATTGCGCGCCCTGGGCATCTCACCTGCCGCCTGGCACATCAATGAGGGGCATGCGGCATTTCTCAATCTGGAACGCTGTCGAGAACTGGTAGCCTCCGGACTAAGTTTTAACGAAGCTCGTGAAGCGGTTGCTGCAAATTCGCTATTTACAACGCATACACCTGTACCGGCAGGAAACGATACCTTTTCCTATGACCTGGTCGACAAGTATTTTAGTTCCTATTGGGGGCAACTTGGATTAACCCGCGATCAATTCATGGACGTGGCACGAGAGGATCACGGTTGGGGACCTTCCTATGGTATGACAGTACTTGCACTTCGCCTGACGGGTCAGCATAATGGTGTAAGCGCTTTACATGGAGCAGTCTCTAGGGACATGTGGCAGTTCTTATGGCCAGGCGTAGATGTCGACGAGGTTCCAATTGATTTTATTACCAATGGCGTGCATTCTCCTTCGTGGATCGCGCCAGAGATGAACGCTCTCTTCAAACGCTACCTGGGTGAAGATTGGGAGGAGCATGTGGATGAATTCGATCTATGGAATGCAATCATGGATGTGCCTGATGAGGAACTATGGAATATTCACATGCAGCGGAAAGAGGCACTCGTCAGTTATGCTCGCCGCCATTTAAAACGTCATCACCTGCGCCTGGGAGAGGGATCTGTCCAGATTGCCGAGTTCGAGCACATGCTCAATCCCGATTCCTTTATCATTGGTTTTGCGCGGCGCTTCGCGACATATAAACGAGCCACGCTCATCTTCCGCAATCCAGAACGCTTGAGACGTATTCTGAACAATCCTGACCGTCCCGTACAAATCATCTTTGCAGGTAAAGCTCATCCCGCTGACGGACCAGGAAAAGCTCTGATCGAGCAAGTTTACCGTTTCTCACGTAGTGATGCATTCCGGGGTAAGGTCATTTTCCTGGAAAATTATGACATAGATATGGCACGTTACCTGGTTTCCGGCACGGACCTCTGGCTAAATAACCCTATTCGCCCGCACGAGGCAAGCGGTACCAGCGGCCAAAAAGCAGCGCTAAATGGACAGCCGAATTGTAGTATCCTGGATGGCTGGTGGGCTGAGGGCTTCAATGGCAAAAATGGCTGGGCGATTGGCGAGAAACGTGAATACCACGATCCAAATGCGCAGGATGAGGCTGACAGTCTCTCCTTGTATTCCCTGCTCGAGGAGGAAATCGTTCCTACTTACTACAATCGAGGAGTTGATGGAATTCCACATGCCTGGCTCGCTTTTATGAAGGAAGCAATTCGAACCTGCGCCCCAACCTTCAGCATGCGACGCATGGTAAAAGAATACACCAGACGTTTTTATGTACCAGAGATTCAGCAAAGTATGGAAATTGAACTGAACAATTACGCTGAGGCACGCACTTTAGCTACCTGGAAAGACAAAGTGAAGCAAGCCTGGCCGGAACTGCAACTATATGTAGAAGGGCAGCGCGAGGGGCAACTTAGTTTCGGTCAGGGCATCAACGTGCGGGCCTGGGTACGTACAGACAAACTACAACCCAAAGATCTTACTGTCGAGCTGGTCTACGGTGAGGCTACGAATGAGCACATAGTCATTCAGCGTGCACTGCCTATGGAATATGTAAAGAAGGAGTTAGACAGCTCGTACTGCTATCAGCTCCACCTACAACCTCCCACTAGCGGCAGTATTGCCTATGGCGTGCGTGTACTGCCTAACCATCCAGCGCTTGCAGGTAAACACGAGATGGGATTGATTCGCTGGGGTTGATTCGAGCACAGGTTATCGGTGACCCGAAAAAAGTACAGGTCAGGTTGGCGCTAAGCGAAGAATCGCCAGTCCTGACCATTGTCATTCATCTCTCCTCTCGCGAGGATACCTGCACAAGGCTCATGATTTCCTCATCGCTTAGTACATGCGAAGTTTGCTTGGCTGCTTTCAAGATCAGCGTGATACGTGAAGATGTTGGTTCCATTTGATGATCCTTCAACCATGCCACAACGTTCGCCTGTCCACTCATTGGCCCAACTGTGATGATCTGATGTCGTCCAACTAGAGCAGCAGGAATAGCGCTATAGACACGGTCCTGCAGCCAGGTATCACCTCTGGCTTGAGCTTTGAGTATTGCTGCAGCGTGGACACCAGTACTGGTAGTAAAGGCATCATCACCCATAATTGGATAATTACGAGGGATTGGTACACCAGTCATCTCGCTCGCTAACCTGCAATATTCATCCAGCGCGCTTAGATCCTGGTCCAGCCAACCTTGGAGTACCAGGTTCACAAGTAGAGTATCCAGGGCTGTGTTGCCAACGCGCTCACCAATGCCCAGCGCACATCCATGTACTCGGCTTGCACCTGCAGAAAGAGCCGCCAGACTATTTACCACATCTAAACCACGATCACGATGACCATGCCAATCAAGCATAAGATCACCGAAACCTGCACTTTGAAGCTGCTCGCGGAGAAACCCAACCAGGTGCTGGACACCTGATGGAGTCGCATGTCCTACCGTATCGGCAAGACAGAGACGCGAAGCTCCAGCTTGTGCCGCTGTGAGATACATTGCCGAAATATGTTCAGGCAGCGCACGTGTTGTATCCTCAGTAACGAACATGACTGAAAGATCGTGGCTACGTGCATATGAGACCGCCTTTTCAATCGTTTTGAGCAGGAATGATAAATCCCAGCCTTCAACAAATTGGCGAAGGGGGCTGGAACCGATGAATAGTGCAGCTTCGATTGCCTGACCACTACGCTGCTGAGCTTCGAGAATTGGGGTAATATCAGCTTCGTGCGTTCTCCCCGCGCAGTTGGGATTTATAGGTAGGTGTTCATCAAGAATGGTCTTTGCCAGCACTACTACATCTTCAAGAGCTGCCTTGCTAGCTCCGGCGTAGCCAATATCAGCAGAGTCTATACCCACCTTAGGCATGAGACGTAGAAAAGCTAACTTCTGTTCCAGGGTTGGTTGCAACACCGAAGGGCACTGAAGACCATCGCGCAATGTCTCATCGTTTAGTTCGATGAGTTGTGGTGGATTGAACTGACAGGTGAATGGAGATAATTGATTCCAATCGAAAATGAGGGAGTCCTTCTGGAAAAGGCCATTGGATGCAGGTTGCTGTTCAGGCATAGTGGCGTCTCTCCTTTATCGTCTTGCGGTCGAAGATCGATTAAATGTATTGTTTTGCTTTCTTTGCAATGCTTTACCTTCATCTGGCTATCAGGGTAGCTCACCCTTACTATCCATAGTATAACTGGCTCTAGTGAGGTTTCGCCAGTGATACAACTTCAATCGGTAGCAGCATGCGCTACTTCTCTCACATCTTCTGACCTCTTTTGAAGTGTGGCTTTTTCTTCGTCTGGTGGTTCCTCAAGAACATCCCTGGTGTGGTCATCACTTCCACGTATCATCTGATACAATCCTACGGCCAGAAATGCGCCAAGAAATGGACCTACAAAATAGATCCAAACAGTGACAAGCGAATTTCCACCGGCAAAGAGCGCCGGTCCCAAGCTACGTGCAGGATTCATGCTTGCTCCTGATAAAGAATTCGCCATCAACCCTGACACCAGGATCACAAACCCTACCGCTAAACCGCTATCAGCGCGCTTGAACCGCTTATCTGTTGCTGACGACATGTTTACTAGCATTAGAAAGAAGGTGAGGACGATCTCAATAGTTAGTGCCTGAAGAATACCGGCTTTGGGCATTGTTGCCCCATAGTGCACAGCAGGAGCTTTCTCCGGCAGCAGAATTAAATCAAGACCAACTGCTAACACTGCACCCACAAATTGAGCCAGCCAATACGGAAGAACATAGCGCCAAGGAAATCGCCCTGAAACAGCAAAGCCTAGCGTGAGAGCGGGATTAAAAATAGCCGCAGAGATATGACTCAAGGTATAAATCATTGCTGCGATGGTAAAAGCAAAGGCTAAATGCACGACTAAAATCCCGGCAAAGTTTGTCGTATCACCTATCATTGCTCGAGTAGTGCAACCGATAAAGACAAGGGCGAAAGTTCCGATTAATTCGGCGACACATCGTCTAAGTAAATCTATCTTCATGGCTATCCCTCGTGAACTACTCCAACTTACCTTTTAGGATAGGTCTCTTTGGCATGTTCTAAGTAAGTAAGAGTGCTCTGGTGTGAAAAAGCTCTTTCTTACTTATTGCACGGTTGAGGAGGAAGAGAAGATACATTCAGGCAGGGAATGCCATGCCGAAATATGTTCACGTCGTTGCCCATCTCACCCCCGATGAGCTGGAGCAGCGATACCGCAAAGCAGATGATCCTGCATCTCCTCTGATCTTTCGCCCCACTCGCCGGAGTTGCAGCCCTGCGAACATCTCTGGCCACTCACAAACGCGCATCTTCGCCAATCTTCGCTTCGCGTCGCTTGATGAATTGCGTCGTGGGTGCAAGCCGAGCGGTGTGTCGTTCTTCA
>JBKPBA010000309.1:0-3983 GCA_046726675.1 Chloroflexota bacterium | reverse complement strand
CTTGTGCCTGATTGAATACGCCGCCAGAGCAAGGGGCTGATTTTATAGCCGACAAGTCGATCTAAAACACGGCGGGCCTGTTGAGCATTGAAGAGATCTTCATTAATATCTCGAGGCTTGTTAATAGCTTGCTGAACAGCCCCTCTAGTGATTTCATTGAAGACAGCACGCCTGGGATTCTGCAATCCAAGCGTCTCTTTCAAGGACCATGCGATGAACTCACCTTCACGGTCTGGGTCTGGAGCCAGGTACACCTCGTCAGCACGCCTGGAAGCGACTTTCAGTTCATCAATTAATTTATCTTTTTTCTCAATGATTTCATATTGTGGAGTGAAATCCTTACGCGTGTTGACACCAAGACCCTTTTTGGGCAGGTCAATAATATGTCCCATGGACGCACGCACTTCGAAGTCACGCCCAAGAAATTTCTCGATTGTCCTGGCTTTTGCAGGTGATTCTACGATTACAAGTTTTTTTGCCATCGACCCTACTTTAACTCCATTTCCTTCTTTGCGATATACCTGGCTTTTTAAGTGGCACAAACGATATATCTGACCCTCTACGATCAAATGAACCCGAGCATTTAACCTCAAGGCATAGAATAGCACATACTTGCAAGAGGGATAGACATATGTACTTTGCCAACGAAAATCCTATGCTAGGATAACACATTGTGTCCATATGCTATTCCCCGGTGGTTTCCGTTTCCGGTTACTCTTGACCCTTATATACTTGCATGCTATGCTGCAACCGGAACACTTATGTAAATATCGCATGTTGGAGGAAAAGCATGAGCGAACAAAAGCCACCTCACTCTACCAAAAGAGAGGCGCGCAAAAGGCCGATGAGCGACGGCACAGAAGATCAGATGCCAGCTAACCGCTCCAGCAAGGCCACCAGTAGCCGGCGTTTAAAAACACGCCGGCAGCGTAGTTCACTTCGTGCTGGACTGGCAGTTATGGGAGGAAGAGCCGCAGGAGCGCTCAGTCGCCGTTTACATCTCGGTGGTGGTACTAGCATTGCAGGAATGGTTGCGCAACGTCTCTACCCGGACATTGTCGGACACCTTTCCACGCAACTGGCACATGGAACTGTGCTAGTAACAGGAACAAATGGCAAAACGACCACCAGCGGTTTTATCGCAGCTATCTTAAGTGATGCTGGTTTGCGGGTCTGGAGAAACAGGGAAGGCTCAAATTTGATGCAAGGAGTTGCAGGCGCCCTGGTCATTCGCGCCCAGCCTGATGGTAACTTACGCCGGGCAGGGCAGGCCATTTCAATTTTTGAAGTTGATGAAGCAGTCATGCCACAAGCTGTACAGATTTTACCTCCTCGCGCTGCTGTTTTCACTAATCTTTTCCGCGATCAGCTTGACCGCTTCGGTGAAGTTGACACCATTTCCACGCGATGGCAGCAAGCCATAAAACTACTCCCAGAAAATGCGATCCTGGTCCTTAACGCAGACGATCCCACTACGGCTCATCTTGGCGAGTTTTTCCCTGGGCAAGTGGTATTCTTCGGTATTGATGATTCATCGTTTGATCTAGCTAACGAAGGTTTAGCTGTTGAACGACATCAGGCGATTGATACACGCACCTGCCCCCATTGCGGCGGCGAATACACGTACTCCGTACAATACTACAGTCATTTAGGACACTATAGTTGTTCGCAGTGCAAGCGTGAACGTCCTGAAGCAGACGTTCGAGCAGTGAAAATAGTTGCTGATGGTATTGATCGCCTTCGCATACAGATTGAAACGCGAACACAGCAGGGAGAAATTGTAATCCCCCTGGCTGGATTTTATAATGTCTATAATGCCCTGGCAGCAATCGCAGCCTCTCAGGCGCTGGGTATCAACTGGGAGCCAATTGTCTCAGGTATCGAACAATTTAAGCCAGCCTTCGGACGAGGGGAGCGTGTTCACGTTCAAGGACGCACATTACGCCTGCTTCTAGCCAAAAATCCTACCGGCTTCAATGAAGTGCTTCGCACCCTCTTCAGCGACGGAATACACAGGCATGTGTTATTTGTTCTAAATGACAACATTGCCGATGGACAAGATATTTCATGGATATGGGATGTAGATTTTGAACGAACTACTCACCATCTAGCAACATTAACGGTAGCAGGAACTCGCGCATTCGATCTTGCGCTACGCTTGAAGTACGCGGGAATAGAGCAAACAGCAATGACTATTGTGACTTCGGCACCATTACGTGCTGCCAAGGTCGCTAATGAGTCAAAGGCGCGCAACACACGTCAACACAGACGTGCGCTGAAGGCAGAAGCGAAAAGAAATACTCAAATGAATGCAGTAGATGAAAGCATACTTAACTATAGTACGAAGAAGCCCTATGGAATACCCAGGGCATTGGATACGGCAATTCGTCAAACACCCACTGGTGAGACCTTGTTCGTAATACCAACGTATACTGGTTTGTTAGAAATCCATCGTGAACTGGAACGTCGTGGTTTAACGCCTCGATATTGGGAGGAAAGAGGACCTTGAACGACGATTTATCACCACACATTACACTCACTTTAGGGCATTTATATCCTGATCAATTAAATTTGTACGGAGATAGAGGTAATATATTGACCTTGCACAGTCGCTGTCAACTCCGTGGTATTGAGCTACGAGTTGTCGAGCTAGGTATTGGTGATGCCCTGGCGCCAGATGAGTACGATATGTTGTTCATCGGCGGTGGACAGGATAAAGAGCAAGCTCCAGTCGCTCAAGATTTACTTGAGATCAAAAGCATCGGCTTATGGGCTGCTATCGAAGATGACATACCGGTGCTGGCAGTTTGTGGTGGTTACCAGTTATTGGCACATTACTATCGACCAGCAGAGGGGCCTGATATGCGGGGACTTGGAGTATTCGATGCGTGGACTATCCATAAGGGGACTCAGGAGCCTCGTTGCACTGGCGATATAGCGATCAGTTGGAATGGCAATACCTTAGTCGGCTTTGAAAATCATGGAGGTCGCACTTATCTTGGCACTGCAAAACCATTGGGAAAAGTGCTCAAGGGTCATGGGAACAATTCAGAAGATCATACCGAGGGAGCAGTGTATCGTAACTCCTTTGGCACATACATGCACGGTTCGCTCCTACCAAAGAATCCTCACTTTGCGGATCATTTGATTGCATTAGCATTAGAACGGACGTATGGTAGGAGAAATAGCGCCCCAGCAAGCCTGGTACATTCGGTAGGCTCAAATAACGGATCTACTTCCTCTAATAATGGTATAAAGTCGAGAAAATGGACTTCCAGGAATCGCCATCCAATCCAACATGTTGTCAAAGATGATTCTTTTACGTTTCTTACCCCTTTGGATGACACATTAGAGTGGGAGGCTCATGCCTTCATGCTAGAACGCATGGGATTATATAATGCAGCCGCCGGTGCTTTGCGTTCGTATAAAGCTGTAGGAACAGTTCTTCACCTGCCCAAAAAACAGGTCAGTTCAAGAGTAAATGAGACTCTTTAGAAAGTAGCACATGAATATTAATCAGTCACAGGCACGATGCTCTTTCTGTGGGAAACGTCCTCCAGAAGTACAGCGAATGGTAGCAGGCCCGGGCGCCGCCTACATATGTGAATCTTGCCTGCAACTGTGCAATGAAATTTTAAACGATCCCTCGCCTTTTTCTGCTAAAGCCTTGGAACTTGCCGCACGCCCTCCGGTAGTAATAGCAGCTCCACAAGAAAGTCGGCGACGGGGTACACCAGAATCACCAGTAACGGTGCCTTTGCGCAGTATAACAATTGAATTGGAGCAAAAACAGCATGATATGACATTGATGCTACAACAGTTGCAACTCTTTCAGAAGCACTTTGAGCTTCATTACATATGGATACGACCACCATTCCAGATGGGATTTGCTTTTGTTCCTCGCATCATTTTTTTGATAGAAGACAATACGGGAATTCAATGGGCAGGAGATCGCGGAGGTGTGCTCCTTGCTCGCCCTGAGC
>JBKPBA010000308.1:0-3530 GCA_046726675.1 Chloroflexota bacterium | reverse complement strand
CGCCAGAGCGGCGGTGGTAGATCGCGATTGTTTAACAGGGGAAGCCGCAATAGGTCTTGCTCTCACCACATCCTCTAAGGAGATGTTGACGGTTTCATGTTCGAGGAGACTTGTAGCCATCTGTTTCATACTTTCCGATCTCGGAGAAGGGAGCGACAACACCCATGCGCATATCCTCTCCCATCCTTGACGCTGGTTGTGCTCTTTCCTTCTCGCGTATAATTACTTGCAATTTGCAAGTAATCTCTATCTATCTCTTCTTCCTGACCTTCCCAAAAGCGGAAATCACAAGCAGGGCGAGCCAAATTCAGACATTCCAGAAAAACACAGCAGGGCTCATGACGAGAACCTTGCTGTTTTGCGGAAGAGAGCAGTGCTAGACGAAGTGACCCAAAAGACTCTTCTCGCCTACAAAAACAGAGCCGCCGCTTTGCACCGTTTCACGAATGAGTCGGATCATCTTCTCTCTCTCAGCGTTCATCAGGGCAATCCAGGCGGCAGGGGCAGCGGTGTGTGGATCGTGCTGGGCACTCCAATTTGCCATTTCCACCAGGACAGGGATGAGATCAAGACCTTTTTCTGTCAGGACATACTCCTCTCTGCGCTTATCTTTCTCAGAGCGCTGTTTCACCAGAATGCCCTGGTGTTCCAGATGAGCGAGACGGCTGGCAAGAATGTTGGTCGCCATCCCTTCTTCTGACGCTAAAAATTCCCCATAGGTTTTCTTGCCAAAGTAGACGATATCACGGATGAGTAACAGCGACCAGGGATCGCCAAATATCTCTAAGGCAAAGTTGATTGGGCAGTCCGAGCGTCTTTGGTGTGTGTGTTTCATATTCTCCCTCTCCTCTCCCAGTGTCCGAGATATTCCTTGCAAATTACAAGTGAAGACACTCTCGTATTCTCAGACCAGGAAACAAAAACGGAAATGCTGGAAGAATGGGAAGTCGCGGCGGATTTCACCAAGCTCATTTGGAGTCTCGATAATGTCGATAGATTGACGAAACCTCTACACTTATGCAACAGGCAAATTCTTAAAAAAGAATTTATTAGTTTTTGGCGAGATTCAACTGCCATGAAACGCCGTAACTATCCGCAACCCAGGCAAATTTCCTGCTGAATCCGTAATTATCAAGCGGCATCTGGGCGCTGCCGCCATCTATGAAACGCTTATATAGAGAGTCAATTTCTTTTTCTGACTCGCATTGGACAAAAATCGACATTGAAGGAGTAAAGGTAAACTCATGTTGTAATGCACTATCAAGAGCCATGAACTCCTTTCATTATCGGAGGTGGTAGCCATTACTTCAGCTTGCAAAGCGGAGATGCGCCGCCGATAATGAAAGGAGCAGCATGTTGAAAGGAGCTCTTCATGGATCTTCGCGATCGCATCGCCCTGGTCACAGGAGCGAGCAGTGGGATCGGGTATGCAACGGCTCTACGCCTGGCAGAAGCAGGAGCCGATCTCTCGATCGGCTATGGACACAAAGAACAGGCAGCGCAGGTACTCGCAGAACAGATACACCAGATGGGGCGGCGCGCTGTTGCACTGCGCGGGGACATGCGTAAGCCAGCTGAGGTGCTGGCGCTGGTGGATGCGACGGAGGCCCAGTTTGGCCCTGTAGATATTCTGATCAGTAACGCCGGTGCGGGGACCCGCAAGCGCCTGGAAGAGATCAGCCTGCAGGAGTGGGACGAGACCATGCACGTCAACCTGCGCGCTGCCTTTTTGCTGGCGCAGCGGGTCACCCCGGGAATGCGGAATCGCCGCTGGGGACGGGTGATCTTTGTCTCCTCGGTTGCGGCGTTCACCGGTGGGATTGTCGGGCCACATTATGCCGCCTCGAAAGCGGGCTTACTCGGGCTAATGCATTCCCTATCAGCGTCGCTAGCTCCTCATGGCGTGACGGTCAACGCAGTAGCCCCCGCCTTGATTGCTGACACCGGTATGCTCCCAGGCGGGCCAGGTGCCGAACGAGAACTGGTGTCGCGCATTCCTGTGGGCAGGCTCGGCAAGCCGGAAGACGTGGTTGAAGCCATCATGATGCTCGTGGTCAACTCCTACATGACCAACCAGACGCTCCTGGTCGATGGCGGGATGTATCCTCACTAGATGATCACGTAATGCATCACGAGATGTATTACGTGATTGTCGTTTCCTCATCAGCGTGATATCATGCAACAGGTTTCACAGTTCAGAGCGAGTTGGAAAACGTATGATCATCCTGTTGCTGCTGGTGCGCATCGTGGTCTTTGCGCTCGGCGCTTATCTTGTCTTTCGCGCGTGCCTTTCGGCGCTGCGTACCTTCGTGCTGCCGCGTTCAGCACCCGACAGGTTTAACCGCACGACTTTTATTGTGGTACGCCAGCTTTTTGAGTTACGCAGTAAGCGCCTGCAAACCTATCTTGAGCGGGATAAGGTGATGGAGCTGTATGCCCCGATTGCCCTCATTGCCCTACTCGTTGTATGGTTGTTTTCTATTAACCTGGGGTACATCGCCATGGACTGGGCGATCGATGCGCAGTCCTGGTACGTCGCCTTCAAGATCAGCGGCTCGTCCTTGCTCACGCTCGGTTTTGCCCTGGTCGATAACTTCCCGACGGCTGTGCTGGTTTTTTCAGAAGCGACCATCGGCCTGATTCTAATTGCGTTACTCATCGCTTACCTGCCTACGATTTATGCAGCGTTTTCACGGCGCGAGGCTGCCGTCACAATGCTTGAAGTGCGGGCCGGCTCGCCACCCTCCGCGATTGAGATGATCAAACGGTATTCACGCCTGAAGCGGCTAGAGAAGCTTGGTGAGCTGTGGACAGCCTGGGAAGCCTGGTTTGTGGATCTCGAAGAGAGCCATACATCGTTGGCAGCGCTGTCATTCTTTCGCTCGCCTCAGCCCCATCGTTCCTGGGTGATTGCTGCCGGGGCTGTGCTGGATGGTGCCGCTCTCGTGCGCTCCGTAGTCGATATACCGACTGATTCCCAGGCCGATCTCTGTATTCGTGCCGGGTACCTGGCTTTGCGCTATATTGCCGCTTTCTTTCGCATTTCCTACCATCCCAACCCATCTCCAACCGATCCGATTAGCGTCTCGCGGGCAGAGTTTGAGGCTGCGCTGGACGAATTGGCCGAGGCGGGCGTGCCTCTCAAAGCCGACCGCGAGCAGGCATGGCGGGATTTCGCGGGCTGGCGCGTTAACTACGATACCGTGCTCCTCGCCCTCGCTGAGCTCACAATAGCCCCACCCGCTCGCTGGTCATCTGATCGCCGACTTGCCGACGCTCCGGCTACCATCCTACGCTGGCGCAAAGGTCACAAGCTGATTGAGACCCATGAATGGATTCCACCTTCGAATACGTGAAGGTTGCAAAAGGGGGCTTCATAGCTGTAATGTTGTGCCAATAACTTTCCACGTCCGTATGAACGTGCATCGGAGATTTCATCCTTTGATTATTGACTTCTGCTACCACCCAACACTTCTTTTAACTTTTTCTCTCTCTCGAACGACATAAGAGTATATGAAACAACGCAGAGA
>JBKPBA010000307.1:0-5352 GCA_046726675.1 Chloroflexota bacterium | reverse complement strand
CCGTCAGGTTCATGCCCTGGTGGATGGTACAGTGGAGCTGGAATGTGCCAGAAGTGTTGAATGGCCCGATGGTCTGCGAGCTGTTTCCATCGATCTGCACAGTATTGATCTCTGGAGCACCAGCTTCTTTGGCGACGGTAGCAGAACCATTCTGCCATGTTCCATTCGCAATGATGTGGGGCATACTATCATCGGCAACGAGCGAGAGGCTCTCCCCTTGCTGGATCGTGACTGATGGCTGGGCAAATCTAGCCCCTTTCATATGAACTTCATTGGCTGTACCTGAGGTGTCACTGCCAGCAGGTGTCCCACCGGAACTCGTGCTATAGGTGCTACCACAGGCAGTAATGGCAAATGCGATGGTACTGAGTACCAAGAGCAATGCTAAGAGTTTTTTTATCATCTTATCCCTCCTTCTTCACAAGAAATGGACTTTTTCAATCTCGCTCATCGCCGCTCCATTCGGAGAAGCATCGAATGAATAGGTCAAATGGCATGTCAAGCATAGTGTTTGCTTTCATCAGCAGCATATAACGTCCAGATGAATTGGCTCTATGAAGAAGCTGAGATGAAACTGAGAAGCGAGAGTGAGGATATGTTGAACAATGCGTACCTCTGCCAGGTATGCTCAGCTCTAGCTCACCAATGTGGCTGAAGCCAGCATCACCGAAGCCATCCATGCTGATCCCGTCTGCCGGCAGATGAGCCTGAATGAACTGCATATTGAGCGAGCCTATCAGAGGTACCTTGGTGCGCGAACGTCCAGCTGATCTGCCAGTATATTGCCAGACGTGGCCGGTACACAATGGCATAGCTCGCTTGGCAGCTCCTTTGAAGGCCGCCTGATTTCTTGGTTGATCTCTTGCATCAAGGCCTGAGCCTCCTCCGCGAGTGTGTGCAACACACCCATGCCATCTATGAGGAATGGCATAACACGACCAGCGTGACATCATCCTCTTGCTCCCAGTCGGGACCAGTAAAGGAGGCAAGTTCGTTGCGCAGGTAATCGACGAGCGTGGTCCCGCCCGGATGAGTGCCTAGAAGCTCCTTCAGGCGTGGCAGGCCGAACATGGCGTGCGCAGGGTTATGCGCCTCGACCAAGCCATCGCTGTACAACAAGACACTATCGCCGGGTCCCACTGCCTCCTCGTGTTCGTCGTAGCGGGTCCCCGGCAGCATCCCAAGCGGCATGCCGGTTGCCTTGAGCTCGGCAACTCCACCCTCAGAGCGCCGGAAAGGCCAGTCGTGACCGGCGTTCGCGAAGCGCATGCATCCGCTGCGAGGATCGAGGACCCCGTAGAAGCAGGTCACGAAAATGCTGGCGGGAATGGTACTATGCAACAAATCGTTGACGCGTGCCAGCGCCTCACCGGGTGCCGGATTCCCCTGGGCGGCGGCTCGAAGCATCGTGCAAGTCGACGCCATCACCAGGGCAGCTGGTACTCCTTTGCCGGAGACATCCCCAATCACTAGCCCCAGCCGTCCATCGCTGAGCAGGAGCACATCGTAGAAATCGCCACCTACCTCACGTGCTGGCTGATAGAACGGCGCAAGCTGCCAGCCAGGCAACACTGGTACCTCTTTGGGCAGCAGCGAGCGCTGGATATAGCCTGCGGTCTGCATCTCCTGCTCAAGGCGAGCGCGCTCCTCAATGCGTACATTCTGCTCAACCAGCAGCTTTTGCCGGGCGATACTCTCCACCAGTTGCTGCGCCATGGTATTAAATTGCCGCTCCAACTGCCCGATCTCGTCAGAAATCGTCTCAGGCACACGCAGGCTATAGTCACCATCAGCCAAACGCGCCGTCACATGCACCAGCCTGCCAATGCGCCGGACGATGCTGCGCGTGGTCAAGATGCCAAGCAGCACCCCGGCTGGAGCGGCAACCAGAGCCCAGAAGAATCCGCTGGCAACGAAACCGAGAAGCACTCTGAAGATTTCTCCGTTCGTTATGATGGTGAGGAGTGATTGGTGTTGGCTAAAAATCAAGGTAAAGATGCCAAAGACGAATTCGAGTAGGAGCAGGCTGAGGACGGTCGCACCCATGAAGGACAGGGTCATACGCAGTTGCAATCCTGACCGCCATCGCCTCCACCGCTCAAGCCAGCGCCCGTGTATTGCTGGTTCAAGGATGTTTTGTTCGCGCTCCATAGCTCTCCTTTCTGTTTTCGTTTGACATCCACACAGTATCCTGCATGGGGTCCGATGATGTCTTTCAGGAGATCAATTGATGAAAGACGATGAGGACTCCACACGGATCAATCAGGGCAAACTCCCTCTCAACTCATTGCACAATCACCGTCAGGTTCATACCCTGGTGAATGGTACAGTATTCACTCGACTGAAAAACCCTCTCGATTTGCTCATGCTGAGGTTAGCGCCACCTCTCATCAGAGGGGTGCAAAATCAGGCGCGCCCTGTAGAGCAAGTACAGGGCAAGCGCGAAGATCGCCAACGCATTGACGGGATGCAAGGCAGCGAGGAGCGGTGTTCCTACGCCACGTCCAAGGTAGATGAACCAGGGTTGGATGTACACCAGGACCAGCAGCAATACCGTCAACCAGTTGATGGTACGCGGCAACTTTCCCACGAGACCCAGGATCACCATGAGCAGAGGAATCACAGGCAAGACATGGCCGAGTATGCCATGACTGCTCAGCCACGACGCGGAAGCAAAGATTCCTGCTCCGGCCAGAAACACCTGCACCACGACACTAAGTAGGAAGACGACCGCCAAGGTAGCGTAGATGACGCGTGGCACCCGACGGGGCGCACGGGTGTTTTGCTGTGGGGAAGATGTCACCACAGGAGGCAGGCTTGGAATGCTCATAATTGTATTGCTCCAATTCTAGATGGATACAAAGGTCGCTCATATGCCAGGGAAAGGAGAAAGTTCTCTCGTTTCCCTGGTCAAAGCATATACGGGGATGCCTGCAAAGCCGGGATCTCCTCCGTTATGCTTTCAATGTAAGGATAGCTCACCTACCTGAATTGACCTTGTGAAAGAGCTGAAATGGAACTGAGAAAGCCAGAGCATGATTATCACAGACGTACCACGTTTATGGGGTCCAATTTGGAAGGAAGCTGGTGATTTCTTTCTCATGCTTTGGTGAAGGGAGCAGTCTCTGTCCTTCTCAGTCATGATTCAGCTCTGGTACAGGTTCATCTCATCTTGAAGCGGTATCATTGGTGGTAGCGAAGCCGTGCTTCCTCCAGAGCAGGAAGATCAGGTTTTTGCCTGGACAAGCCTTGCTTCGCATGAGCAGAAAATTGAAAGGAGAAATCACGTTGGCAAAACTTACTGTAACGGAAGGAACCGAAGGAGGAGCGATGCAAACAAAACTGAACCCCTACCTCAACTTTCAAGACAATGCCTGCGAAGCGATGGAATTTTATCGCACGGTCTTTGGCGGCAGGCTTGAGTTGCACACCTTCGAAGAATATCACGCCTCTCAGGATCCAAGCGAAGACAACAAGATAATGCACTCCATGTTGGAAGCGGAGAACGGTATTACGTTTATGGCCGCTGACACCCTGAACAGCATAGACTATCGCCTCGGGACGAACATGAGCATGTCACTGAGCGGTGACAAAGAAGCCGAATTGAAAGCGTACTTCGAGAAGCTTTCTGCCGGCGGCATAGTGACCATGCCACTCGAGAAAGCCTCTTGGGGCGACTCGTTTGGGATGTGTACCGACAAGTTCGGCGTTCAGTGGATGGTGAACATCGCGGACCCAAGCGATCAGCTTGGGGAGCGCTCTCACAGCTTCGCGTGAGTTTTCGTTCGGCTGTTCCTCACAGGCCAAAGTTCGTGCCATCCACGATGGAGGCGGGTTCAGCTCCCTCATCGCTCGCAATTCGTTCCAGCGCAAAAAGCTGGTTGTGCTGAAGTTCCTCGATACCGTAATAGGCATTTATGAAGGCTTGATAATGTAAACCCTGTCAGATGATTTAGTGAGTCTGAGATAAGAGAGGTTGAAAACTGATGAGTAGACGGCAATCTGAACGGGATCAGCAAACGATTGGACGATACGAGGTGTTCATGCATGGTCAGGATGTGGTGATGTTTCATACCGGCTTAGATAGCGTACGTACCCTTAAACCTACCGAGGCATTGATGCTCCTGGAGTGGCTCAATCAACATCAAGAGGATTTGTACAAGACAGCAAAAGAAGAGGAAGGTAAACTGGCTGAGACGTGGGATCACGATAGTGATTGTTCGGACCTTAGTAAACGAGAGTAAGGGAAGGAAAAGCAGTCTCTGTGCAGTCGAAACAAGTCCTGTGTCGGCCCCGAGTAAATCATTGTGCTTGGCACTATACAGAAGAACAGGATTTGATGATGTCCACAAGTATTACTGAGCTGAGCTAATCTCTGGCTTGCCATTCTAGCCGATACTGCAGCAGCCTTGGTGGTAAGCGCCTACGGGATGTGGCTCTTCCGCTTCGGCGAAGAGAAGACTCTCGCCTCTGCTGGTAGTGAGACCAGGGAAGGCTTCCCAGCACGATCAGAAAGGGAGATGAAAGAAGATGAATTGTCCAGTTGACGGTACCGAACTCCAAATAGCGGAGCGACAGGGCGTGGAGATTGACTATTGCCCACGGTGTCGAGGTGTATGGCTTGATCGCAACGAGTTAGACAAGATTATTGATCGTTCAGTAGGACTAGTGCAGCCACCTGCACGTGAAGGAGAACCCTGGTATCGAGAAGAACGGTATCGGCCTTACAGCGAGTATGATTCTTCTCGTCACCGCAAGCGAGAAGGATTCTTAGGCGATCTCTTTGATTTTGGCGACTGATCAGGGCGTTCAGCCAGTCGGTGCAGTTTTCCTGCAAACGTGAAGAAAGAAAGAAAAGGAGAGCAATAATGGCAACGACAAAGAGCGAGCCAAAGGCTGAGCATAATCTCGATGGCTATGGTGCGCCGCTTATCCCTTGGACGAAGATACGCGAGCGCCTGGAACAGGGGTTTACTCAGGTTCCGGGATCGGGCGGACCTGATCGGCATACCTATTGGCTGGCAACGGTGCGTCCAGACGGTAGACCTCACGTCATGCCGCTGGGAGTCGATTGGATGGATGGCGCCTTGTACTTCAGTACTGGAGCACACACCCGCAAGGCTAAGAACCTGGCACACAACCCTCAGTGTGTGATCGCAGTCGCCACTCACGATTTCGACATCGTCGTGGAAGGCAGAGCTACGAGGGTGACTGATCCAGCGCTGGTGGCGCGCATCGCCAAGATGTACCAGGCCCAGGGATGGCCCGCGATGGTGAGCGACGACGGGGTCTCTCTTACAGCTGAATACAGCGCGCCGAGCGCAGGGCCACCACCTTACCTGGTCTACGAAG
>JBKPBA010000306.1:0-9036 GCA_046726675.1 Chloroflexota bacterium | reverse complement strand
TGATACCCATGTATCACCCAAAACTGCTCTAGCGCTGCACCCAGGCGCAAAGCCATCTCCATGTTCTGTCCAGCCTCGTCTTGCTCCAGCAACCAATGCAAAGCGGCTCGCAGGTTCTCGTGTTCCTGGTCCAGTCGCTTCAACCACATGATCTGCTGATTGCTGAGGAGTTGCGGTTCCGCCTCCTCTGCCAGTGCAAGGTAATACGCGGCATGCGCCTGCCGTGTAGCTTCCATCTCCCCATTCACTGCCAGGCGCTCCAGACCATAATCGCGGATCGTCTCCAGCATCACAATGCGTGGCTCTCCTTCCTCCTGCTCTGTTTGTTGCAGCAAGCTCTTATCGACGAGAGAGGCGACTGCATCCAGCGCCTGTCCTGCTTTGTTACCATCGTCAAGCGCAGAGCAGATTGCCTCAACCGCCTGCAAGGTGCAGCCACCGACGAAGACGGCGAGGCGCCTGAAGAGTCGCTGCTCTGCTGCATCTAACAGGTTATAGCTCCATGCAATCGTGTTGCGCAGCGTCTGCTGCCGCGCCGGTACATCTCGTGAGGCGCCTGTCAACACGGCCAGCCGTTGATCCATTCGTGCGAGCAGTGCCTGTGGCGGGAGCAATTTCATGCGGGCCGCCGCCAATTCTATCGCCAGTGGCAGCCCATCCAGGCGCACGCAGATCTCGGCGATGGCCCTGGCATTGGCGTTGGTCAACTGGAAGTCGGGCTTGACGGCCTGGGCACGCTGGAGGAAAAGCGCTACCGCCGCGTTGTGTGAGAGTATTGCAAGATCGGGTAGACGTTTGGGATCGGGCAGCGCCAGTGGGGGTACCAGGAACTCGTGCTCGGCTTGCACATGCAAGGCCTCGCGACTCGTCACCAGCACCTTGAGCCTGGGGCAGGCAGCCAGTAAGTCTACCACCTGTACGCCAGCATCAACTACCTGCTCAAAGTTGTCCAGCAAGAGCAACATCCGTTTCTGCCGCAGGACTTCCTTTAGACGTTTCAAGAGATATTGGTCGGCCCTTTCCTGGATGCCGAGCGTCTCAGCAATGGTAGGCACAACCAGGGTGGGATCGCTAATAGGAGCAAGATTCACGAAAAAGACCCCACCAGCGAAGAGGTCACTCAACTCTGCTGCTACCTGCAAACCTAAGCGTGTTTTGCCAGTGCCACCTGGACCTGTCAAGGTGAGAAGGTGCACATCATCGCGGCGCAGCAGTTGCTGGACGGTTGCCAGTTCCTGCTCGCGCCCGATGAACGGTGTGAGCTGCACTGGTAAGTTATTAGGATAGGTGTCCAGCGTCTTCAGTGGCGGGAAGTCGGCGGGCAAGTCCGAGATGACCAACTGAAAGAGACGTTTGGGACGTGCCAGGTCCTTGAGATGATGCTCTCCCAGGTCGCGCAGGATTATATCTTCCGGCAAATCTTGTTCCACTAGATTGGCGGTTGTCTGGGAGAGAAGCACCTGCCCACCGTGCCCGGTGCTCATAATGCGAGCGGCACGGTGCACATCTAAACCAACGTAGCCCTCATGTGTCAGTGTTGGTTCACCAGTATGCAGACCCATGCGGACACGCACTGCAGCGCCTTCTGGCCAGGGATGGGCAGAAAAGGCGCGCTGCACATCTACCGCTGCTAACACGGCATCGGTGGCGCGAGCAAAAGCTATAAAGAAGGCATCTCCCTGTGTATCGACCTCGTGGCCATTCCACTCCTGGATCGTCATACGCAGCAGGTGCCGGCACTCTGCCAGTACCTCGGCATAGCGGTCACCTAACTGCTGGAGCAGGTGTGTGGATCCCTCGATGTCGGTGAAGAGCAGGGTGACCGTCCCTGACGGGAGGTTACGCATGGCCGATTTATTTTGCCCGCTTTCGACTGGATGTTCAGAAGAAGGAGCAAAGAGTGTACGGCCTGTTGATTCTGCTTTGTAGGCCTCTTCCAGGGCCAGAGCAAAGTCCTGCACAGTCGCAAAACGCTGCTGCGGCTCCTTGGCCAGAGCCTTTACTACGACATGCTCAACAGCAGAAGAGATCGCTGACGCTGTTGAACGCAGGGGAGGTGGAGGAGTTGATAGATGCTGATTTGCTATCTGCGGAATCGATCCTGAAAAAGGAGGGACACCACTGAGCCATTCGTAGACCACCACGGCCAGGGCATACTGATCGCTGGCAGGACGTGGTTTACCCATGAGTTGCTCAGGCGCCATATAGACGACAGACTCAGCTACCTCTTGAGGCTCCCGTGTCTGCGCTGAACGGGTGCTTTGGGCAATGATGGCGGTGCCAAATTCGGCAAGTAAGACCTCATTGTTGCGTCCCAGCAGCATACTCTCGGGTTTGACATCGCGATGGATTAGTTTTTGAGTGTGGATATACTGCAAGGCTTCGGCTAATTGCCTGACGTAGGAGACAACGATGTCTAAGGGCACACTTGTCCCTTTCGGGTGGCGCTGCCGTAACGTGCCGTTGGGAGCATATTCCATGATGAGAAAGGGGAAGCCATCATCGACATTAAAATCGAGGACACGCACGATATGGGGATGCGAGAGGCGAGCAATTGTGCGTGCTTCCCTATAGAATCGCTCTTCATCCTCACTTGTAAAGTGGGTACGCAGCACTTTGATAGCTGCCTGCGTATTGAGATGCAGGTGTTCTCCCAGGTAGACTTCGGCAAAGTTACCTCGCCCAATAAGATTGAGTAGTCGATAGTTGCCAAGTTGCTGTCCCACAAGGTCGCTCATCCGCCATATCCTTTATAGAATTTTTGCAATGAATTTTGCCACACTCACTATACTCTACTGCGGGCGGAACTTCAATATTTGCTTGATAAGTGTGCAGCCGAACGAAGTTTGCCTCTCGCCACCACAGGGGGCATGATCATGGTGAATGACTTTTTCATTAGGATAGTGTGAAAGGCACCGGGGGCCGATGATGAACATTAACGATCAAAAACGGTCATTTCGTAGGGGCCGATTGATCGCGCCCACCGCCGATTTATCGGCCTGGGAAGCCCCATCGACGGACCATTGGCCGATAAATTGGCGGTGCGCCAATGAATTGTGCGCCTACAGGATATTACCGATGTTGCTTGTTAAAATTCATAATCAGCGGTGTGTACGACACATTGGCACCTACGGAGGACCGGATTGGTTTGTTCTTGTGCATAATCGGACCCAACGGGCGTCCGGAGGGAACATTCGCTTGACGGACCTCCTTTTTCCTTCTACAATACACTTATGCTTACCTGAACAATCGATCAACTTTGACTTAAGTCGTTGCCTCGTATTGGATGTTAGGAGGCCAATGGTGGCAGACCGTCTTGGACAGCAATTTGGCAATTACCGGTTGGTCGCCCTGTTGGGACAGGGTGGCTATGCGGAGGTATACCTCGGGCAGCATGTACGGCTGGATCTGCAGGCGGCAATCAAGGTGCTGCATACGCACCTGACAGGCAGCGAGGCTGAGCATTTCCAGCAAGAAGCCCAGACGATTGCCAGGCTGGGTCATCCCTCGATTGTGCGCGTGTTCGATTTTGATGTGCAGGATGGCGTGCCCTTTCTGGTGATGGACTATGCCCCCAACGGCTCCCTACGACAGCGCTATCCCAAGGGTAGCCTGGTACCCATACCTCAGATTGTCTCCTTTGTGAAGCAAGTGGCAGCAGCGTTGCAGTATGCGCATGAAAAGAAGTTTATCCATCGCGATGTGAAGCCGGAGAATATGCTGATCGGGCAACACCAGGAGGTGCTGCTCTCGGATTTTGGCATTGCCACTATCGCCCATAGCTCGTCCTCACTCAGTGCAAGTGCAGAGGGGACGTCTGGCACCCTGGCTTACATGGCCCCGGAGCAGATCGAGGGGCACCCACGCCCGGCCAGTGACCAGTATGCGCTGGGTGTGGTAGTCTACGAATGGCTCTGTGGCGAGCGCCCTTTCGAGGGCTCGGTGAGCGAGCTGATGGCCCAACACTTGAGCATGCCTCCCCTACCCTTGCGCGAGCGCATGCCGTCAATCCCATCCGAGGTCGAGCAGGTGGTGCTGCGTGCTCTGGCCAAAGACCCTAAAGCGCGTTTTGCCTCGGTGAAAGACTTTGCCGAGGCATTGGAGCAGGCCAGCCAGCGCGCTCTTACCCCGACTGCGCAATTTGCCAGCGAGCAACCAGCCCTCAGCCCGGCGGCTGCAACAGGCTATGACACGGTCGCGGTTGCGCCGAGTCAACCAGTGCTGCCAGCGGAGTCAACCCCCTCTGCTGATCTGCCAGTGGGAGCGCTCGAGCCGACCGTGTACCCAGACTCCTCGGCATCAAATGGTCGCGATATACCGCAGAATGGGCAAGGCGTTGCACCCACGGCTGCTGTCGTGCCCACTCCTCTGCAGCCAACGATGCCGGTCCAGCGGAAGGCCAGGCGTCTACCGGGAATCAGTGCAGCGATGTTGATTGGGCTGGTGGTGGTGATCATCGCGGGAGGCGTCCTGGGTAGCGTGAGCCTGCTAGCGCACTTTGGTGTGCTAGGTACACACAGCGGTGCCAATGCACCCACTGTGGTCAGGGGAGGCACTTGGGTAGACGAATTCTTTGTGAATCCAGATTCGCTCATTCCTGATGGCTCGAGTTTAGCTTTCTCAGCAATTATTGATCAGGCGCTCTACCTGCCGCTCTTCTACGGTGACCCACACGGAGTAGTGCATCCTGGTGCTGCAACTGAGGTGCCGACCTTACAGAATGGGGGCATCAGCCCCGATGCTAAGATCTGGACACTCCATCTACGACCCAACCTCGTGTGGTCGGATGGCCAGCCCTACGATGCGCGCGACGTGGACTACACCTGGCGGCTCTGGCTCAATCCAAAGTTTGGTGCTGCCAGTACCGTGGGCTTTAACCTGATCAGCGCAGCAGATGTCTCGCCGGATCACCTGACGATCCGCTTTCATCTCAAGCAAGCCTATGCCCCTTTCCTCTCACTGTGGGTGGATGGCTTTCAGGCCCCACTGCCCGCGCACCATTTCAGCACGATGGCGCCTGAGGCCATCTTAAAGTCACCCGAAAACCTGAACCCGCAGGTCACTAGCGGCCCCTTTATGATGAGCGAGAGCCTGCCCGCAGATTACTACACGCTGGTACGCAACCCAAGGTACTACCGGGCCAGCGAGGGGCTACCCTACCTGGACAAGGTGGTGTTCCGCATCGTCGCCAATGAGAGCACTGTCCTCAAGGATCTGCAGGCGGGCTCTATTGATTCTGCCTGGTTTCCGAATGTGGGCAAGATGCCACAGTATCAACGTCTTACCAACTATACGTCTACCACTCCTCCCACCAGTGCCGGCTACGAAGCGCTGTACTTCAATTTCCACAATACGGTGCTGGCCAGCCACCTGGAAGTGCGCCAGGCAATAGCGATGGGCATTGATCACCAGGCCTTGACCCAGGAAGCGCGCTATGGGTTTGCCACACCACTGTGCACCGATCATGGCTCGTTCTACCATCCGGGCTATGATGCTACTGCAGCTTGTCCAGAGTTTAATCCGGCGGCGGCCAACCAGCTGCTGGATGATAACAGCTGGGTGAGAGGCCCTGATGGGGTGCGTACCAGGGGCGGGCAGCGCCTGGAGTTCGAGTACTCGACAGTGACAAAAGAAACCTGGAGCGTGGATGGGGAAGCGATTATCGCACGTAACTTGCAGGCGATCGGCATCAAACTCGACATCCAGAACGTTCCCGACCCCGAAGTGTTCTATGGCTCTTTCTTGCTTGGGGGAAAGGCGTCTCCACCCACGGGAGCCGTGGCGGGCAGGTATGACATTGCTGAGTTTGAGTACATCTTTACCTATGACCCCGACGATTCCTGGTTGCTTTCGTGCGACCAGATCCCGCCCAAGGGACAAAACGTGGACTTCTACTGCAACCCTGCCCTGGATGCCCTCTACCAGCAGGAACTTACGACACTGGATCAGGGACTGAGGCAGCAGGTCTTCATCCAGATCCATCGGATCTACCTGACAGACATCCCTATCATCACGCTTTACAGCCCAGCAGAAAATTACATGGTGCGCAAGGGGACACACAACTACTCACCTAGTCCCCTCGGAGAGGGAGAAACCGTCAACATCTGGGAGTGGTGGTGCGATGGGGGGAAGTGTTAAGGGAGGGAGGGCAAGAGGCAGCGAACTGGGATCAGTAGCCGCAATGTAGGGATTGGCATACAGCTAAAAGTGTGGTACCTTTAGAGCATACTCATCTAGTAGTAAGGTCTATGTTTTCTGGATAGATGGTATCTTTTCTTGTAGAGAGGCAGGGTTCCAATGATACCAACCGAGGAACCATCGGTAATCACTACTGCGGATTGGGTTCCTGGGCCGCCACAAGGCTTCTGGACGTATGACGACTATGCCGCTCTTCCAGATGATGGGCGGAATTATGAGATTGTGAATGGAGTGCTCGTTATGGGGCCTGCGCCTGGTCCAGATCATCAGTCAATTGCAGTGCGACTTACTCACTACTTGTTTGTCCATGCTGAACTCGCTGGACTGGGGCGTGTCTTCGCGGCTCCTCTTGATGTGGAATTAGAGCCAAAGAATGTGTTTCAGCCTGATGTCATTGTCCTCCTGAATGCACATCTGGACAGGGTGGCAGTGAAAAGAATCATTGGCGCACCCGATCTGGTGGTTGAGGTGGCGTCTCCTGGGACTGCAGCCTTTGATCGGCTCACCAAGTACGATGTCTATGCCCGTGCTGGGGTAAGAGAGTATTGGATTGTCAAGTCTGCTCAGCGCACTGTCGAGGTGTTGGTGTTAGAGAACGGAGAGTACCGTTCTCTGGGAATCTTCAATGGGCAGGCGACGCTCCCATCGCGGGTAGTACCAGGGTTGCCAGTGCGTGTTGAGCAATTTTTCGTGTGAGGTTGACGCGAAGCTATTCATCAACAAAAGGAATGGGATCCCACCTTCATTGCCAATGTGTCGCGCGATGGTATCATCCTCTATAGACGCGGACCGCTTCCTGCTCCTTTCGCGGCATGAACTTGTGCTGGCTTCATTCCTGAATAAGAGGGAGTGCACAAGGGGATGCATAACTACCAACCCAGTCCCTTTGAGGGAGAGACCGCCAACATCTGACAGTGGTGGTGCGATAAGGGGAAGTTTTAAGGGAAGGAGGGCAAGACGATTTGTCGTTTTGACTACATCTCATTCGTCGTTTTCATAGAAGGATATTAATGATTGTTCTTCTATCCAGGTTCCACATCGTTTAGGGGGACGCGGGCGACCAAGCCTCACCCCATCCCTCTCCACTTCGTGGAGAGGGAGCAGAGGCGACCCTCGCCCCTACGGGGGTATGAGAAGGTTTTTTATCGGAAGGGAGATTCATTTTACGACCGGTTGAAGAAAGGGAAAGGTAATGCATTACTTACTATTGATTTACCAGGATGAGGTTGCCCGTTCGCAATGGAGCGAGGAAGAACTGGCGGCTGAGTACCAGGACTATATTACTTTCAATGTTGAGTCAGAGAAAAGAGGAGTATCGGCAGGCGCTGCGCTTATGCCTAGCAATACCGCGACAACTGTGCGGGTACGTAACGGCAAGATACTGACGACGGATGGCCCGTTCGCCGAGACGAAAGAGCAACTCGGCGGTTATTTCATGCTACACTGCAATGACCTGGATGAGGCTATCGAGATTGCGGCGAAGATTCCTGGCGCCAGGCATGGCTCCATTGAGATTCGGCCAGTGATGGAACTCGAGCAAATGCAATAAGTAGATGGATACGATACAGCAGGTTGTATCTGAAACGTTTTCACGTGAAGCAGACCGCATTCTCGCTGCGCTGATTGGTACTGTGCGAGATTTCGAGCTGGCCGAGGATGCTCTGCAGGATGCGCTGCTCGTGGCGCTTGAACGCTGGTCTGTCGATGGTATTCCCCGTAATCCGAGCGCGTGGATAACTACGACAGCACGGCATAAGGCCATTGACCGCTTGCGCCGTGAAACCACGCTTGCACGCAAACAGGTTTTGCTTCAGGCTTTGCTTGAGCAGGAGGAGCAGAGAGGAGCAGAGGATATGGAAGAGACTTCTATCCCCGACGAACGGCTCAAGCTCATGTTCACCTGCTGTCATCCCGCGCTGGCGTTAGAGGCCCAGGTTGCCCTCACATTGCATACGCTGGGCGGCCTCTCTACTGCTGAGATTGCCAGCGCCTTCCTCGTACCAATTCCAACAATGGCGCAGCGCCTGGTGCGGGCCAAGCGGAAGATTCGAGACGCTGGAATTCCTTATCGCGTACCGGAGGCGCATGTTTTAGGTGAACGCGTTGATGCAGTACTGTGTGTCCTGTACCTCATATTTAACGAGGGGTATATGGCCATGTCCGGCAGTGAATTGATCCGGCAGGAACTGTGCGACGAGTCCGTCCGGCTGGCTCGTCTCCTGACAGTGCTGCTGGACCAGGAGTCACTGTACCGCGAAGTTCCAGAAGCGTTGGGGCTACTCGCTTTAGTGCTGCTTCATGATTCTCGGCGTGAGGCACGTGTGGGGCCGGATGGAGAGCTTGTGCTGCTCGAAGACCAGGATCGTTCACGCTGGGACAGCGGCAAGATTCAGGAGGGTCTAAGCATCCTGGAGCGCGCGCTCCACATGAGGCAACCTGGACCTTACCAGGTGCAAGCAGCAATCAGTGCACTGCACGCGCAGGCGAAACGTCCTGAGGATACGGATTGGCCGCAGATTGCCGCGCTCTATAATGCACTTATGAGGATGACGCCTTCTCCGATTGTTGAACTAAACCGGGCTGTAGCCATCGCTATGGCAGATGGCCCTCTTCAAGGCCTTGCACTACTTGATCGAACAAACCTGAGCAATGAGTTAAGCGACTATTACCTGTTTCATGCTGCTCGCGCTGATTTACTGCGACGCGCTGGACACATGCGCGATGCACGGGATGCTTACACACAGGCGCTCACGCTGTGTCTTAATGCGAGAGAGCGAGCTTTTCTGAATCGCCGGTTGGCGGAGGTTACGCAACGGCTGGAGACGGGGGATTTATGAT
>JBKPBA010000305.1:0-7517 GCA_046726675.1 Chloroflexota bacterium | reverse complement strand
TCACGACCCTCTCCGTCCTGTTCTTTGGGGCCAATCTCCTCTCAGCGCTCTCGTTCCTGGCAGCAGTGCCGCTCGCGCGGCGTTTCGGGTTGCTCAACACGATGGTGTTCACCCACCTGCCCTCGAATGTCCTCTTGATGCTGGTGGCCTTCGCACCCACGTTTCCCATCGCGGCGACACTGCTGCTCTTGCGACAGGCGCTTTCACAGATGGATGTTCCCACCCGGCAAGCTTACACGATGGCCCTGGTCTCTCCGGACGAACGCACGGCAGCAGCCAGCGTGACTTCACTGGCCCGCAGTATAGGTTCATCGACCAGCCCGGTCTTTTCCGGCCTGCTGTTGCAGGGACCCCTGCTCATTCTTGGCTTGCCCTTCATCCTGGCTGGAGCACTCAAAGCAGCCTACGACCTCACGCTGTGGTCCATCTTTCGGCATGTGCGCCTGCACGAGGAGACCCGATGAGGAGCAGAGCCTGAAAGCAAAGCGAAGGCCACCGAACCGTTCTTACGAAATCACGGAAGTGATCTGCGTCCAGGTCTGTCCGCCATCCGTGGTCTTCAGGAGGATTGAGGAACCACTACCTTGATTGCTGATGGCCCATCCAGTGCTTTCCGACACAAAGTCGAGCTGGGTGACTTGTTTGAAGTTCGCGCTGGGAGTGAGCTTTGTCCAGTGTTGCCCACCGTTGTTGGTGACAAAGAGGTTGGTTCCGTCAGTCAGCCACCCATGTTGCACATCAAGGAAATGTGACGAACTCAGGGAGACAGAAACCGGCATGGTACTGTGCCAGGTCGTTCCTCCATCGTGGGTCACGTAGATGACCGTCGCAATGTCCCTGCTTGTGATGAGGTCAGAGAACTTGACGGGAAGTAGGCCATCATTAGCCGAGAAAAACGTCGGTGGCTGAATCAAAAGTTGAGCGGATGGGACATTTGGCGGCAGGGGAAGGGTTTGTTGGTACCAGGTTGACCCGCCATCGTGGGTCACATACAGCCAGGCGAGATTGGTGAACATCACTGTTCCGGTGACCCATCCCGTGGATGCGTTTAGAAAGGAGATCCCGGATTTCTGTCCACCATAAGGAAGATGACCAGGAGGAGTCGCGTCCGAAAACAGTGCCGCGGACACGCTCTGCCAGGTCTTCCCTCCGTCTGTCGTCTGGAAGACACTGACGGCCTCGGCTGGGACACCTGCTGCGTTTTCCTTCCCTGAGAGGAGCCACCCATGCTGTGCATCGATGAAAGTCATGTGCCGCACAAAACCTGTTTGGATCGTCGATTGCTGCCAGGTTTGACCGCCATCAGTGGTGTGGAAGAGCTGTGTTGTTGTCTGGTCTGCCTGTGGGATTGTTATCCACGCCATGGAAGCGTTAGAGAAGACTGCAGCGCTCACTGGGGCAAGAGGATGGCGTGGAGGGGTGACATCTCTCCAGTGGTTCCCTCCATCGGTAGTCCGCAGCACAGCTTTTCCTGCTAATGCCCATCCTGCTGTCGTGTCGATCATGTGAAGTGATGTGATTGCTACCGCCTGATTCAATGGAGTACCTGCTCCACCGGTCCGGCTCTGATGAGCCAGGTTCAATACCAGGATCAGCGTCCCAACCAGAAGTGCGGCGCAGACGGCTGCTGCAAGCGTACCAAAGCGACGTTGCCATGTCTTTCCTTGCCGGTTCGCTGTGCTGACCCTTGCTTGCCGTATCCTCTGCGGCGTCTGTGGTGGCGGGGTGCTCATCTCGTCCTGCTGCATCCCATCACCGCTCTGGAAGAGGCGTTGCTGTACCCGTGCCAGCGGCTGAGCCACCTGAGCACTCGTGGGGTACATGCGACGCAGATCCTTGATGAGACGCTGGTTCTGCTCATCCACCTCTTCAGGAATCAACTCATTTGCATCTGCCATAACACCGTTCTCTCTCCTCTAGAACTGCTTGTAGACCGTCCGTAAGAGCGCAAGCGTGCGCGAGTACAGTTTGCGTACAGTTTCTTCGCGTTTGTTCAGTAAGATAGCAATCTCGGCAAAGCGTAAGCCATCTCCCACACGTAATTGTAAGACCTGCTGCTGCAGGAGAGGTAACTTCCCAACAGCGCTATAGAGCTGTTGCAACTCTTCCCGTCGTACGACCGCTTGTTCAGGTGACAATACCTTCTCGGCCTGCACCGTCTCAACTACCTGCTCCAATGGAATCACAGAGACGCGGTTGGAACGGCGATAGCGATCCACCAGCTTGTTTTGAGCGACACGACGCAGCCAGATAAACTGTTGTTTATCTGCCAACCAGCTGAGGTTGTCCTGCTCCAACGCTGCCGTGAAGACCTCAAGGGTAAGATCTTCAGCGTCCTCCCATGAGGTCATGTGGAGTCTCGCGTAGGCAAAGATGCTCGCGGCATAGCGTTCATAGAGTGCATGGGCTGCGCTCTCGAGCTGTAAACCTTCGTCTTGTTGGTGCATACTCTCCTTCTATGCTTCAATTGATCTCATATCTAGAGTCGCAAAATAGGCAAAAACGTGACAGGAAAAGTACACTTGTATCTTATCAAAATTCCCATCACCGCACACTCTAACCGGTGTAAGACTATGGGAGCTTCTGACGCAGCAACCGCGACGAATTAGCAAGAATACCGAGATCTGGCAGGGATTGCGCCGCCGCTGCCAGAATCGGTGGCAGGAAACCGAGTGCAGCAAGCGAAAGGCCAAGCAGGTTATAGAGGATAGTAAAGGAAAGGTTCATCTTGACGACCCGCATGGTACGCTTCGCAATGGTGAACAGATCGGGCACCAGGTGCCAATCTTCGCGCATGAGCGCGACATGGGCAGCCTCAAGAGCTACGTCTGATCCCATCACTCCCATCGCAACACCCACATCTGCTTGTGCGAGGGCTGGAGCATCATTGACCCCATCGCCGATCATCACGACGGTGTGACCCTGTGCCTGGTACTCTTTGACGATACGGATTTTGTCTTCCGGCAGCAGTTCTGCACGGTAGGTGATGCGTAATGCTGTTGCCTGCGCTTCTGCCGTCCGTTCATTGTCACCGGTGAGTAGTTCTATCTTGCTGATACCAAGCGTTCTGATACGCTCTATCGCAGCAGGCACTTCAGGCCGGATGGTATCGGCGGCGGCCAGGATTCCGATTATCTGGTCCGCTTGCTCGACCAGGAGCAACGTCTTCCCTTGTCGCTCTAATGCTTGCGTGACGAGTACTGGGGCGGATGATGCCATCATGCGTGTATTCCCAACAGCGATGGGGATCCCTTTCACTTCCGCTCGCACCCCGAGTCCTGGGACAGCCTCAAAATGCTCCGTTTCAGGGAGTGCGAGCATGTGTTCAGCAGCAGCTTGTCGCACGGATTCAGCCAGCGGATGTTCTGAGTCTCGCTCGACACTTGCAGCAAGAGCAAGCACCTCGTCCTTAGAGTGTCCAGCAAGCGCGATCACATCAGTGATCTGGGGCTGCCCGCTGGTGATCGTGCCAGTCTTGTCGATGAGCAGCACATCGGCATGCGAGAGCGACTCCAGGTATTTTCCTCCTTTGACCAGGATACCACGAGAGGCAGCAGCACCAATGGAAGCGAGCATCGCAATAGGAGTGGCAAGCGCAAACGAGCAGGAACATGCCACCACGAGTACCGACGCTACAGCCAGGGGGTTCCGGCTCACGAGAAATGTGACCAGCGCAATGGTTGCTACGACAGGTAGAAAGTAAGCCGAGAAGCGATCAGCGATCCTTTGCACTGGCGCTCGATGTGCCTCAGCTTCCTCCACCATTGTGATGACCCGTCCGAAGGTAGTATCTGCTCCCACCTGTGTAACCTTGAGCCGAATGCTACCAAGGGTGGCTATGGTTGCTGCATAGACACGATTTCCACTGCTGACCTCGACAGGCATAGACTCCCCTGTCAGAGTTGCCTGGTTGACGGTCGCCTGCCCGCCGGTGACCTCTCCATCTACCGGGATCGACTCGCCTGGACGGACAATCACCATCTCACCAACCTGTACTTCTTCGATGGGAACGACCTGTTCTACCCCATCGCGCTCTACCCGCGCAGTTTGCGGAGCCAGCGCCGTTAAACGTTTGACCGCCTGGCGTGAACGCTCGGTCGTAAAGTGTTCAACATAATCGCCGATATGCATGAAGAACACAATTACCAGTGCTGTCGGCCACTGTCCAACAGCCAGCGCAGCTACGACCCCGATGCTCATGAGTGTGTGTGAAATGACCTGGCGGTGGAGCGCGGCTCGGATGACATTCCAGAAAATCGGATAGCCTGCAAGCAGCACGAGACCACACCCGATGTACCAGGGAACCCACTCCGTCACCTGCTCAAAGAAACCAAACCACTCTCCCACAATGACCACGAGGAGCACCGCGCCAAAGACGATGCCAAAAAGGGTGAGAATAGGACGGGTGAATGTCGAGAGTGACCTGGAATTCGGCTCGACTCCCTTTTTGATTTGAGGTTCAGAGACGGTGTAGCCTGCCCCCTCAACCGCCTTGCGAATGGTAGGAAGATCGACCAGTGCAGGATCCACCTGGAGCACCGCCTTTTCGGAGGAAAGCAGCACATGGACATCTTCAACGCCGGGAAGATCAGCAAGGGCACGCTGCACATGCAAGGTGCATTCCGCACAATCCATCCCATGCACGGGGATTTCAAGCTTTGTCTGAGCCATCTCAGTCCACTTCCTTTCCAGAAGTTGCAAGCGGCTCGTAGCGCGTGCATTCATAGACACCTCGTGCCACGTCACTCAGTAATTCATCAGCGAGTGCAAGCAAAGCGCCGACCCGCGTATCACTCAATTGGTAAAGCGTGTAGCGCCCCTGTGGAGTGGAGACAACGAGATCACAATCCGACAAACAGCGTAGATGATTTGAGACGTTCGATTGATTGAGGCCCGTTTTCTCCACCAGAGCGCTGACGGTAAGTGGCCCATCACGCAACGCTTCTAAGATCGAGAGCCGAGACATATCCGAAAAGCCACGGAACAGTTTGGCTTTGAGTGCAGTCGCCTGTGGTACGTGCGTGAGCATCCTTTGTTCTCCTTGATATTATCATATCATTAACTAATGATATGATAATATCAAGAGCGGAAGAATGTCAATGATTCGTACGATTCCCGTCCCACCCAGGAGGGCTTTACAGGGATCGGTTTTTGGCGCGACCCCATACCCAGCCATGTCACGTTCGTTGTCCGCGTAGGGGCGGGAGTGGTGTTGGGTGGAGTGGGGACGCTTGCGTCGCCCAGCATGCCGAACTCCACACTGCATGCAAACGAGACACCCTCCCACCCAGGGCGAGGACAAGCCATCGCCCAATAGGCATCAACCTCAGTTGCCTCCCAGTGTCATCCTGAGCCTTGTCCTGAGCGAAGCGAATGGAGCAGCGAAGGATCTGGCTCGCTGGGCAGAGCTGCTTCGCGGAGTTGACCCTGAGTGCAACGAATGGGCTCAGCATGACAAGACTGTACCCTCCTACCATGCTTAAATCACTCGTTCGACCTCGCGCGTCTCCTCGCCCGGAAGAACATAAACAACCCGCTCCCAACCACAAGCAGAAACACCACGCCCAGTAGCACCTGTGGGCTTCCAATGGGCATTTGTGGTAGCCAGGATGGCATTGCTTGTGCCACTGGACCGTCTACAACAGCCATTGGAGGGGTGCCGAAGTGAGCAAGACGTATCACACCGTTGGGGCTGATTCCCAGATCATACGTGACTGTCGAATCAGGAGCATCGAGGTTCAGGTACGTGACCCAGCTATTCTGCCAGACCCAACCCATATTGCGGTCGGTTGACAGATCGTGGAAGAGCGTGGGATTCATCTTTTCCTGGAATGCTACTGTGAACCCGGTTGCACCGGGTATCTCAGTGCCGACCGGAGACTGTCCTACCAATGCATTAAAATTGGTTGTGTTGACCGGCCCGTCCGTTAGTAGGTAGAGGTCGGCCTGGACTTGTTGACCATCAAGCGCCAGCACCTCCAGCGGCACCCAGAGATGTGACGTTCTCATCGTAATCAGGATCGGTGCTCCATCTCCTTGAACCTGGTGGCGTGCTCTGGCAGCAGCGGTGTCGAATTTAGCGGCCATGAAGATGGGACTACCTTTTGCGTAAATGAGCAGATGGCTTCGAGTATCGTCATTCAGGAAAAAGCCATTGCTGCTAGCCCAGTCAAGTACTGCCTGCCCGCTGCCTCGCAGCACTGTAATATTGAGCGCTTCGATCTTTACCTGCTGTAGCACCTGCACGGAATTGGCGGTTGCAGCGCCCTCAAAGAATACAGGACTACGTACGATGGGATGAGTTTCGAGATTGAGGCGTTGCAGTGTCCATGCGCCGCCCTCCTCGATCTTGAGCGGCACTGCCGGAAGAGGCACGATCCAACCCAAATTGGAAACATCACCCTGGTACGTGAAAGCCGTCAAGTAGCGTTCGATCCCATCGTGCCATGCGACAAATGTAGTAGCCCGTGATAGACGAACGGCTCCGTTGGGAGCCACCAGCCCGCCACAGGCAAGAGCCGGGAGTGCCTGAAACGCGAATAATCCGAGGGCGATTGCGGTAGCGAGTGCAGGGACAAGTAATTTCCTGCGCATCTGAGTCATAGTGGGTTCCTCCTTTTTTCTCTTCTCCCTTATCGGCGGGATACATCCACTATGACGCTATTGCTTTGGTAAAAGTTCCCTTGTTTCGTGCCCAAAAAGGAAACGTTATAAAAAGATTGTCATTCGAAACACGATACAGTTTTTTCATGGACTAGTTGGCGAACTGCTGAGGCACTATGAAATTGTGACAGGTTCGTGAGAATGAAGTAGCGCTATGTGACGGCATGGTGAGGAATATGTTCTACCTTTAGTAGTGAAGAAGATATCCGCATCGGTTGGGAGAGCAGGTTGTCACATGGAACAGCTTACACCTCAGAAAATGTACCGAAAGGATGAACTTTCTAGAGTTTTCAGATAATGAATGTGTTTTGAGTATGGAGTTTTACTCAGGAGGTTGATATGCAAGGCTTGATGATGGATTACCCACTGACATTGCAACACGCTTTTAATCGCGCTACGCGCCTTTTTCACCGCAAAGAAATTGTGACTCTCACCGAGAATGGATTACACCGCTATACGTATCGCGATTGGGGCAAGCGGACAATGCAGCTTGCAAACGCGCTACACCAGGCTGGAGTCGGAGAGGGTGATCGTATCGCTACATTTGGTTGGAACACGTATCGTCACCTCGAATTATACTTTGGGGTCCCTTGTATGGGCGCTGTTCTACATACGCTCAATATTCGCCTGTTTGACGAGCAGTTGATTTATATCATCAACAGCTCACAAGACCAGATCATCTTTGTGGACGGAGATCTTGTTCCTACATTAGAGCGGATCGTTGAGCAACTCACAACTGTGAAACAATACGTCATTATGGGTGACGCCCCGGATGCGACGGGGAAACTGCAACCCGCGGTTGATTACGAGACCTTCATCGGCGGACAGCCCGAACATTACGAGTGGCCTCAACT
>JBKPBA010000304.1:0-5767 GCA_046726675.1 Chloroflexota bacterium | reverse complement strand
ACCCATGCCCCCCTTGACCGGGTACTACATTAAAGCGCAGTGTAAATGAGGAAACTCCAGGCAAATGCTGAAGACGCGTATTTACCTGCGTTGCAAATGCGATATCGGCTGCGTTCAACAAAGTTCCAGGATGTATCTGCTGTGCTGCTCTTTCGCGCACATCCACGACGGTCATCAAATTATCTATGCCTGTGGTATCACTGGCAGGCGCTATGACTACTCCCTTGCTATCGACACTGAAAGTTCCCTGCTGTGTCCGCCAGAGTAATACAGGCGTTCTCTCCACTACATTGATGATTACCAGGTTTGGCAACTGTTTTGACAGATTTACGGAATCTACCATTGGTAAAGTCTCAATTCGTGTAGTTAGTTCGCCCGCATCCAATAGAAAAATGTTCTGCCCCTGGATACCCATATGCTGGATGTCGTCCACCAGTCTGGTGTTTTGCGTACCCATAATATCGATCTGGTGAACCTGGAAGTTGGCGCTGCTAAGAGCAAAACCTACCCCTACTATAACTATCACCAACAGAGCAATCATAGTCAGAATTCGTCGCCAGAAACTCCAGCTTCTTGATTTCTGCTGACCACTACGCACCGGTATATTCGTAGCAAGAGGCTGTCGCGGTAATGGACGAATGAGTCGCACCTGGCCTTCAGATGCAGGTACTCCTGTATGAGCAAGTGTACGCTTCACAAATCTGCTTCCGGTGTGTGATTCCACGCTTGCGCTATGCTTATAAGCTTGTCGATCAGCCCAGTGCGTTGGCTGCACGATTTCCTTCGGCATCCTGACAACCCTCTTGCGAGTATTTGCATGGCTCTGAGGTGTAAATCGCTCTGCTGTTCTACTCGACCCGCTTCTTCGCCCTTGCTCCTTTCTCTGGTTGGCAGGATGAGAAGATGTTCTCGTTGTATAATCGAAAGCAATCTGCTCTTTTGGCTTTTTGTACTCCATGATTACTTCCCCCATTCTCCTCGCAACTCGACCTCCAACTCCAAATCTACCCCAAACTGCTCGTGTACGTGGTTGCGAGCTTCAACAATCAACGCTACAATGTCGGCTGCACTGGCTCCGCCTAAGTTGACAATAAAGTTGGCATGGCGTTTCGAGATTTGTGCCTTACCATGTGTTTTGCCCTTCAACCCGGCCTGGTCTATAAGACGCCCGGCATAATCGCCTGGTGGATTTTTAAAGACTGAGCCTGCGCTCTTCTGAGGCGGCTGTGTCATCTTGCGATGTCTTTTATACTCTTCGATGGTAGCGCGTAACTTTTCGGGATCTTCTTGTCGAAGACGAATTCCCAACTGCAAGATGATTTCACTCGGCTCAATCAGGTCTCGTGGAGGAACAATTGGATATCCCTGTGTGTCAAAACCAATACGCCGCCTGGCACGGAATCGGCTATGCCGGTAACTCAAATCAATTTCGTCGTGCAGATAGCGTCGTATCATTGGAACCGATACTCCATCTTGAGTTGTTGATGCGCCACGCGCATCCAATACCTCGATCCAATTCAGTACTTCGCCGAGATCGCTGTTATGAGCTCCCGCGTTTGAGATGACACCGCCACCCAGTGTTCCTGGTATGCCTGGCCCGAACTCTAATCCTCCCCAACCAAGGGCAGTAAGTTCATTCAAAAGGCGGGGCCAACTCACTCCTGCCTCCGCCACTAGAAAAGCTGTGTTATCACCATGATCTTCAATGGTGTAATTATCGAGTACAATACGCGCAACAATACCACGCACACCCGCGTCAGCGAAGAGGATATTCGTACCGTTACCCACCAGCAATAAAGGCCACTGCTCCTCGCTACACATACGCACCAGGTCAATGAGTTCCCTTGAAGAGTCGAGCGAAACCCACACATCAGCAGGTCCGCCTACCCCAAAAGTGCAATGTCGTGCCGTTGGCTCATTGAGGCGAACTCGCTTCTGAAAATGTGGTTGTAGTTTTTTATAGGTTATCTCAACATCGAACGTCATGATGGTTTCCTATGTTCTTTGTAACAACTTTTCAGTTACGGTATAGATGTCTCCAGCTCCCATTACAATTGCCACATCACCGGAATGCAGCGTATTGCGTAATAATGCTGCTGTGTTTTCAACGTTCCCACCGTACATTACGCGTTTTTCTGACGATGAAAATGGTGGGCGCTTAACCATTGATTCAACGAGTTCACGCGCATGTATGGAGCCGGTATCATGTTCACGCCCCGGAAAGATGTCCGCTATCATCACTACATCGGCGCTGTCAAAGGCAGTTAAAAATTGCTCAAAAAAAGTCTTTGTGCGACTAAACATGTGCGGTTGATAAACCGCGATAAGTCGCCGTCCTGGAAATCTCCTGCGAGCCGCTTCTAGAGTTGCTGTTATCGCCGTTGGATGGTGAGCATAGTCATCAATTAATATGACATCCCGTATCATTCCATTGATCTCTAGCGGTCCTTGATAACGAATCTCAAAACGCCTCTCAATACCGCTGAAGTTTTCCAACGTATGGATAATCACATCATCCTTAATGCCGATGCAGCGCGCAGCAGTCAGAGCCGCCAGGGCATTCTGAATGTTGTGTACTCCTGATAACCGCAGATGGACGACCTTATCTGTTGGGAACCCTTTCCTCTCACTTTCCTGGGATCTTACACGGAAACTTGTCTCTCCTTCTAGCTTTACGTCATATACTGTGTAATCTGACAGCATACATGCATCAGTAGGTATGCTGCCAACTTTTGTCATTTCCGTATTCGAAAGTCCATCAACTTTGTACATCAAAATTCGACCTATCCAATCACTCAGCCGTCTGCGTAATTCGAGGCAGCCGGGACTGTCAGCATTCAAAATGAGAGTTGGTGGGAAAGGCCAGTCACTCTGCATATCCATTCCGCGAATAAAATGTTCAAATGATTTCAGGAAGGTTGCGTAGTCCGCAAAAAACTCTGGGTGCTCAAACTCGATTGATGTTACAATCACCAGCCGAGGATGATAGTTCCAGAAATTGTTATTGAACTCATCGGCTTCATTGACAAAGTACTGACTTTTCCCTATACGATAATTGACGCCAAAGTTTGGGACGATTGCGCCGATCTCACATGTTGGGTCAAGCCCTGCCTCAACAAGCATTAGCGCAAGCATTGCTGTTGTAGTACCTTTGCCATGGACCCCACTGACCGAGAGAACTAACTTGCCCCGCATCCATTTGCCCATCAACTCTTGCCACGTCATGACCAGCATTCCGCTCGTCTTTGCTGCGACTAATTCAGGATTATCAGGATTAAAAGCCACAATTGCGGGTACATAAATCAAGACATCAGCATTTGCAAGATGTTTGGGGTTATGGCCAATCTCCACAGGTACTCCCTTTTGCACTAGCATACTCGTCGTAGCTGATGCAGATTGATCACATCCGCTAACCCTGGCACCCAGCTCTCGCGCCATTTGCGCCACCGCCGATATGCCCTGACCGCCGATTCCCATGAAATGCAACCGCGCATCTTTCATTTGTTCAAATCCTGATTCGTTCATCGTGCAATTTTTACTAGTTCCGCTGTGATCTCTTGCGTTGCTTGTGGCTTCCCAATTGATCTTGAAGCTTCTGCCATTGCTTCTAAACGCGTAGAAGATGACAAAATGTATTTCACTCGCTCTACAAGTACCCGCGGCTTCAGATCGCGATCCTTGATCACCTCAGCCGCTGTCATACGCTCGAACATCTCCGCGTTTGCCTCTTGTGGAGAATTTCCAATAGCCGGTGGTAACGGTACCAGAATACTCGGCTTACCCAGAACCGCCAATTCGCTCAAGGTAGATGCACCTGAACGACAGAGCACCAGGTCTGCTGCCTGCAATGCTAGCGGCATTTCCTTATTCAGGTACGCTACCAACCGGTAACGCTTTCTCAACTTCTCCTCAAGATGAGCTAACACGCTATTCGACAACTCATAAGTCTCGTTATACAACCCTTTGCCACTTATCAGTAGCACCTGGCAGTCCACTAGCAGGTCTGGCAGCGCTTCACCTACTATTTGATTCAGATGTCTTGCACCCTGGCTACCACCAGAGACGAGCAATAACGGCTCCTGTTCCTCAAATCCAAGCGTCATACGCGCTTCCTGCGGTAACGTCTGACGTACATCCAGCATAGCCTGGCGTATTGGGTTACCTGGTTGCAATGTCTTATTTGCTGGGAAATAGGCCAGCGAGTCACTAAATGCCACCGAGATGCATGTTGCCAGTGGCGCTACAAGTTTGTTCGACAGATTCGGCGATACATCTTGTTGGTGCATCAATAGCGGTACCCGATTGAGACGTGCTGCCAATCCTGCCGGAACAGCTACATATCCTCCGCTCGTAAAAACTATTTGCGGACGAAACTTCCCTACAATGTTGATTGCCTGTATCATACCCATAGGTACACGCATCACTCCTGTTATTGTTTGCCATGAGACATATCTCCGCAGTTTGCCAGCTTTAACGGTAGCTAAGCGAAAACCCGCCGCAGGCACTATCTCAGTCTCCAGCCCATCATCGCTTCCCAGAAACAATATCTCGGCCTGGTACTCATCACGTAACTGTGTCGCTATTGCCAGGGCGGGATATATATGTCCACCGGTACCTCCGCCAGATACAAGCACTCGCATAATATTCTCGATTGTTATTCATTAATGATAGGACTATTGCGTAGATGTGATATATCTCGACCCAACACGCTTTTTGCGCAGCGAGAGAGCTGGTGTCTCCGGTTCCTGAATATAGCGCGAAATGTTGAGTAATACACCTACGGCAGCCAGTGATACAACAAGCGATGATCCGCCGAAGCTGATAAAAGGTAACGGCACTCCTGTATAAGGAATTGTTCCAGTATTCGCTCCAATATTTATCATCGCCTGTAATACCAGCCAGGTTGTGATGCCAGTCGCCAGCAACGCTCCATACAGGTCAGGAGTGCGCCTGGCGAGTCGGAATCCCCGAAAAGCTAAAAAAAGAAAGAGTATTACGATTACAGCGCTGCCAACAAAGCCCAACTCTTCGCCAATGATTGGAAAGATCGAATCGGTGTAAGGAAACGGCAGATAGCCAGTCTTTTGACGGCTATTTCCTAACCCTAAGCCGAACCATCCTCCTGACCCCAATGCCAGCAGTGCCTGGTACAGTTGCAGGTTAATACTTGTAACATCCTTAAAAGGATTCATAAAACCCGCTACACGGTAAAAACGATAACTACTGAACGCTTCTTTTAAAAAAACTAACCCGCCGCATGTCATCGCCAATAAGAACTGTATAATATTAGCGCCTGCTGTAAAGAACATTGCTGTAGCAAAACCGGCAATAATAATTGTAGTCCCCAAGTCGTTCTCCAACATCACCAGGCCCAGTACAATCCCTACCAGAATAATGAACGGAACCAAACCATAGAGAAATGTGCCTACCTGGTCTCCTTTACGGGCAAGCCAATCGGCGATGTAGAGAGCCAGCACTAGCTTGGTTAATTCGCTTGGCTCAAACGAAAAGAACGAACCAAGAGATAACCAGCGTGATGCGCCGTACACATTTACACCAAACCTCAGCACAATCACCAGCAATGGCAGGATAATCAACATCCCAAACAGCGAGAAACGCCGCCATTGGCGATAATCAATACGTAACGTAAGTAACATCGCCACTATTCCAAGGATCGCCCACATCAGTTCACGTTGAAAATAGTACGAAGCGTCACCCTGATAGCGCACTGCCTGAAAAGCGCTTGCGCTATAGACCATTACAATGC
>JBKPBA010000303.1:0-5111 GCA_046726675.1 Chloroflexota bacterium | reverse complement strand
GATTAAGGTAACGTGTCCATCAACCATGCTTGGGAATGGTTCACTGGGGATGGTCACTCGCTCCTGTACGATGTATGGCTCGGTCAACGCGGTTTGAAGCGACTGGGCCCAGTCGCTTGGGTCGGTTTCCCAGCCTAAAACGATTCCCTTACCGCCATACTCGTCGTTTGGTTTGAGCACCAGTTTCTCGCGATGCTCCAGAATGACAGGTATCAGGTCGATCCTCTGACCATGATAGCTGGTATAGCGCTCTTCGACGCGGCACGTCCAGGGGATGTGGGCTTCGATGGCCTCCAACTCTGCGTCGCTGAAGAGATCGGAATTGCGTTCGTCGCTCAGCACAGCCAGGCTGGCCTTTTTATGCAAGATTTTGCAACGAAATGGATTGACCATACATACGTTCCCATCGCGTACTGCCTTTATGGCTGGTTGATCCAGCCCCCCGCGTGCGACCAGCTCGCTGATCAGCACGCGTTTATAAATCAGTGTGATGTGGAAGTCTCCGGCCACAAGACGACCATTGCGGTACTCCACTTCCCGTGGATCTGCGATGATACATTCCAGCCCCTGAGATTTGAAATACTCGGCAAATATCACGAATTCGCTGTAACTTGGCACCTCTCTCCAGTCGAGTATGGCGATACGTGGCGCTTCACGAAGTCCTGCCCATTGCTGGTAGGCGTCTACCAGGGCATTCAGGACGCTGTGACGCGCAGGCGAGTAGCGCACCTCGTAGTGATGTAGAAACTCGCGCATCACAGGTAAGCCGTAAAAAACCTCCGCGAGCACATCATTGTAGGCCGGGCTTGCGGGTGTCTCAGCATTGTACTCCGTCAGGCGCAATCCTCCGCGACCGTGTACGAAGAATGTATCTACACGCGAAGTCGGGCTGGGAGCACGGAAACCGGAGTCGTGCCGTACGAGTTCCTCTTCCCAGTCAAGTAAGCCAAAATGTTTGCGGAACGCCTCATCTCCCAGGGCACGGTAATAGATCTTGTCGAAAGCATGCAGCAGCAGGCGGACCCGCGTCTGGAGGAAGCGATACTGTTCAGACGTCATGAAGCGTGGACGCAGTACACTGCACAGCGGTCGCCCGCCGAAGGTGATTCCACGGCGCTGCTGCTGGTCATCGAGTTTCGCCTGCGACTCACTGGCTAACTCGTCAGTCAGGAGTTCATGATAGCTTTCTATGGCTTCTCGCAATGACATGGCACACCTCCAGAAGAATTTGATGTAAGGACGCAATTATGCAGATGAACAAACGAATCCAGCTATCCGTAGGGGCCGATTTATCGCGCCCATCGCCGATTTATCGGCCCTTAGTGGATGTTGCGCCATCCTGATGAAAAAGTTGAACTGCATCATTGCTCCAATACATTCATTTTGTAATATCCAGGGGAGGGGGAGTCTGACGAAGCCCTCCATTCGTCTTTTCAGGACGCGCTGCCGTCCTGGTTGTATCCATCTGATCTTCACCTCTATTACGTTCTGCGGTCAGAAAAGCATCCCAGCACAGTTCGCGATTTTGTGGACGCGGGTTTTTCGCGAGCCGGATAGCCATGTCAGCCATGTGCTTGACCGTCCAATCGAAATAAAACGGAGTCAGCGAGTAGATATCCATGTCGGGAGCAGGGTTCATGAAGTCGATAGCGTAGGGAATGCCATCACGAACGGCCCACTCAAGAGAGTTCATATCGTACCCCAATGCGCGCACGAGCTTCAACGAGTCCTCTCCAATGCGACGTCCAAGTTCAGGGCTAAGATGATCATGTTCAACGTGATATTTGCGCTCGCCAGGATCATATTTGATCGGCAGGACTTCTTCTTGTCCCAGACTGATACAGCGGACATACTGCTCCCATTCAATAAATTCCTGCACAATTGTCGTGCGCAACCCAAAGCGGTCGTAGTAATACAGTAATTCTTCCATCGAGTGGCAGATATAGACGTCTTTCCAGCCACCTCCAAGGGCATCTTTCAGCACGCAGGGCATACCTACATATTCAACGATTCCATGCCAGTCCAGGGGAAAAACCAGGTTTCGTAGGCTCTCGTCGTGGACAATACCTGGTACATATTCTTTGTTTGGCAGCACAACAGTTTTCGGGCTGGCGATACCGAGCTTCAAGGCGAGCGATGCCTCGAAGAATTTGTCGTCCGCTGTCCACATAAAGGGATTGTTGACTACTGTCACACCCTGGAGAACAGCATACTTGAGATATATCCGGTAATATGGCACCTCCTGCGAAATGCGGTCAATAATCACTGCATAGGGACACGGTTCATCCATGCGTGTACCGCCTAGCTTAGCGAACTCGGCGATAACGCCTTCGTCGCGGCGGTTAACTTCTTCAATAAAGGCGGGAGGAAAGGACCATTCCCGCCCAATCAACAGGCCGACTTTTAGAGTCATAAGAAAACTCCCCTCCTGGTCAGTCGTGACCGATGTTGTACATGCGTATCATCTGTTGCCAATAGGGCCAGTCATGATTCCAGCCATTCCAGATACGCAAGGCATGCCAGATACCCTTGCCCCATAGGATACCTGAAAAATATTCGTTGTTAGCGCACGAGGGATCGTCACTACCAATTGCCAGGATGATGTCTTGATGCCGTAAGGCCTCCAAACGTGCTGGATCATGCTCGTTCCGAATGAAGTCGCAGGGATTATTGAAATAGACATTATCGTCCGAGTACCCACTCGTAAAACGCTTGATATCGTAGCTGCCGCTTAGACCGATAACCCGGTCGACCAGGTACGGGTAACGGAAAGCGAAATTGACGGCGTGGTAAGCTCCAAAGCTGGTGCCTGTAGCGATCAAGTAAGGGTTAGAGTTATGTTGGACGCTGAACGGCAGGACTTCGTTCAGGAGATAGTTATTGTACTGCGTCTGCCTCCATGCGCGATCAGCAGGGCGCTTCCATTTGGCATACCAGCTTTCCTCATCAACGCTATCCACACAGAATAACTGCAAATTGCCCTGTTCCAGTTGCTCGCCAAGCGCGCCGATCATGCCGCTGTCTTCCCACTGGAAGAAACGGCCCATAGAAGTCGGAAAAACCAGCACACGAGCACCGGCATGGCCAAAAACCAGCATTTCCATATCTCTTTGGAGGGAGGGGCTATAACAACGATGATACTCACGATTCATTTGACTCTACACTCACATCCGGCCCAGAAGGAGCCGGTCAACTCCATTGCGGGACGTACGAAATCGGCCGCGCACTAACCAGATCACGCGACCCTCTGTGATCGGGGATAGTTAACAAAACATACACAACAATAAACTGATCATTGTTAGACAAAATCATATCACGCAGCCTGTTGAGATGTCAACGAAAGACTCAGGAGTAGTTTGTTCCGTCCTGTCCTTTCTTAGGGTGATGCCTATAGGTGGGCCTTTACAGTCGCCCGCTGTCCCCCTAAAAGCTGTAGATCCTGAGAACGAAACATAGGTATTTGACATGTCTCTTAGCAATCGTTTATGCTTGTCGTAGGATATAGCATTCATGTGGTGTCGTATAGCATACTATCCTTAACGAGGGAGAGTATCAGATTGGAGGGATATGAACACCACACTTAGCAATCTCCCAGACTCCTGGAATGAGATCGATGAACTCATTGGTTTATTGCGTGCCTGGGGTATCAGCTATCTAGTTGGCCTGGACCATGGAGATAGCCCTACCAGGATTAAGAGAGATCAGCAATCGGCAGTCACATTGATCCAACGTCTAGCTCAATGTGACGAATATCCGCGTGTGCGAGATGCGAGTATTGCGCTATTCTTATTGCATCCTGAACTTGCTGATGCTGTCCTTCAAGCTATCCAGGAAAGTGAGCCTGAGATTGCAGAACGGATAGCAGTTCTGACGCTGGCAACGCTTTATCTCCAGCGATTATGGTCACTCCGCTTAACGATAGCCTTAGGGCATGCTCCGAGTTTTCCCGAGCAACGCTTCGCATTTTTGTGGGAAAGCCGAAACCTGCCCCCTCCTGAATACCATTATGGAAAATATGGACTGATAGCACTGCAAGAAGCTGAGCAAAGACGTACTGGTTTCCCTTTCACCTTTATAGGTGATTGGCAAAATCAAGTGGATCAACTTCTGCTTCAGGAAGAAGCAAAACATCACCAGGTGAATGAAGGAGAACTTTATGTAGTGTATCAAGAAATACTTTCGCAGTTAGGAAAAGGTCACTAACCACGCATAACCCCTCAACGCTTTTCAAAGCGCTACTCCGCTATTCGCCATCTTCTTTGAACTCACCCCGGAGTCACGATATAATGCACTTTGACAAATTATGCTGATTAGGCAAGGTTCAAATGAACTTGACCGTTCCTCACCAACAGAAAGACACAGCTCGGTCATGCTGAGCGCAGCGAATCATCTCTGTGCCGAGCGCGATAGACCTTTCGCTTCGCTCAGGGTGACACAGTTTGACTGTTTAAACTGTCAAGTGCAATTCGTCCAAATTGAACCTTGCCTTAACAAAATAACCCGGCCACCCGTAGGTGCCGATTTATCGCGCACACCGCCGATTTATCGGCCCCAATACACATCAACCTAAGCCACGAATCAGCCTGGGATCGGCCAGGAGTTGATGGGTATTGGGCCTCTTGCGACGGGAATTGATGCTACACCCCGTCTGCATCATCTGGGCGGTTCGCTCCACAATGGTGTGAACTGGTACCAGACCTGTCAAGGCCAGAGCCAGACACGGCGTCATCCATTGCACGACCTGTGTGGCTTTGAGCAGGCTGCGATGGGGAGCCTGCCAACAGCCCAGCAGCAGTTCCCCATGCGTGATGATCAGCCCCAGCAGTTTGGCAGAGATCTCCGTCAGGATGCGCTCCGGCTTGTCACTGCGCCAGGTATCGAGCTTGCCGTGCTGTTTCCACAGCTTCCACAGCAATTCAATTTGCCAACGGCAGTGCAGCAGCACGAGCGCCTCCTGCACACAGAGCAGGTCTCGTGGAACATTGGTCAGCATGATCGTCCAATCGGCTAAACGCAGACGAGCCGCACTGACCTTCTTGCCCTTGCGCTTGCCCTGTCGCTGCTCCTTGGGTTTGCGCTTGCCAGGCACGGGGGCTTAACAGCCTTTGGGC
>JBKPBA010000302.1:0-5590 GCA_046726675.1 Chloroflexota bacterium | reverse complement strand
ATCGATGAATTACTTGATTACATGCATGAAATTGAGGATCTCAAGGCTTTAGGTAACCTGGCAGAGTGGGATCAGAATACCGAGATGCCAGAAGGGGCAGGAGAAGTGCGTGGCTACCAGTTGGCAACGCTACAGGGAGTGATACATGAACGCTGGACAGCTCAGCGACTGGGTACCCTTCTAAATGAGTTGAGCGATGTAGTCAATCGATCAGACTATACTGATGCCGACCGTGGATTGGTGCGGGAGGCGCAACGTAACTATGACCGCGCAACGAAGTTGCCTCGCAAACTAGTTGAGGAGATAGCCCGCGTACAGGCTGGCAGTTTTGAAGCATGGAGACGTGCCAGGGAACACAATGATTTCGCCAGTTTCGTGCCCTGGCTTAGCCGTACTGTCGCTCTACAGCGTGAGGTTGCAGATCACATTGGTTATGCTGAGACGCGTTACGATGCGCTCCTGGATCCGTTTGCACCGGGAATGACAGCCAGTAAGTTAGATAAGCTGTTTGCTCCTGTGCGCGAGGTAAGCGTGACATTGCTGCGGCGTATTGAGGCAAGTGGTACTACTGTTGACGACTCCTGTTTACGGGGTGAGTTCTCAGAAGAGCAGCAAGTAGAATTATCCGATGTGTTGCTGCGTGGCATGGGTTATGACTTCTCCCATGGTGGGATTGCTGTTTCACCACATCCTTTTACAACGAGCTTTGGCTGTCCGTTTGATGTGCGTCTCACTGTTCATCCAGACAAGCATTTCATCCAGTCGTCGCTGATGGCTGCAGTGCACGAGGGTGGTCATGCCGTTTATGAGCAGGGCAGTGCTCCAGCTCTTGCACGCACTCCTCTAGCTGGGGGCGCTTCGATGGGAGTGCATGAATCGCAATCACGACTGTGGGAAAATGCGATTGGACGTTCAGATGCGTACTGGCGAGGTCAATTTTCCGCTGTTCGACAAGCTTTTCCAGAACAATTTGCTGCTGTTGATGCTGCTTCATTTGCCCGCGCACTGAATAAGGTGAAACCCAGTTTGATTCGTATCGAAGCGGATGAGGTAACATATAACCTGCATATAATCGTGCGTTATGAACTGGAGAAGGCGCTTATCAATGGCGATATCGCTATTGAGTCGCTACCAGGGTTTTGGAATGCAAAATATCACGAATACCTGGATATCGAGCCAATGAGCGATTCTGAAGGTGTGCTACAAGATATTCACTGGTCTTTTGGCTTTGGCTACTTCCCAAGTTATACGCTGGGTAATCTCTACAGTGCACAAATTTACTCTGCACTTCGCAAGCATTTCCCGAATTTCAATGAGCGGTTGGCAAGTGGCGATACCTCATTTATTCTGGATTGGCTGCGAAATAAGATGTACGTCTTTGGCGCAATATATCAACCTGATACCTTAATGGAGCGGGTGACCGGAGAGACTCCTAATCCAGAGTTCTTTGCACGTTACCTGACCAGCAAGTTTGAAGAACTATACCAGTTGCGTTGAACTTCTTATTAGGAATTGGATAGTAGAGAAAAGTAGGCGGGCGAGCACTAACATGAGTTACTCTCCCGCCCAATACTATCTTCTGACAAAGGTGATGAAAAGTACTGGCCAGGAGGAGCTTGAGATACAAATAGCGTTCTTGTTCGTTACAGTATGGAGTGTATGCAAGCTATTTTTATACAAATTATTTGATCGGAGGAAGGAATTCACTTATGAAATGGTATCCTTATGGGCATGATTTTGGCAATGCTCAGATCGGGGGGGTCACCACCCTTAGTGATGGAAGAAGCTGCTCTTGCAGCATTCCTACTGCGTTTGCCAAGGCTGATATGAACGCAATGCGCAATCTCGGTGTCAACGTTGATCACTCCGATACCCATGTCATCCAGTTTCAGGGAGAAGCCATGGCTTATGCCGTTGGTGAGCTGGCGTTACAGCAGGCGGGTGATGTGTACCATGGGCGTGGCGATATTCAACGCTATGCGAGCAAACACAGTCTGCGTGGTCTGCTGACGGTGGCCGCATCATTGATCCCTGATACTGAATTTGGACTCTTTGTTGTCACAGGACTTCCGGCTGAAACCTATATCAAAAACAGAGCTCTGCGCAACACTATCAAAACGGCATTGGACGGAACGCACATCTTTACAGTGGATCATGGAAAAACCTTCCGGCATGTTACAGTCGAAGTCGCAACGGTGGTGATGGAAGGAGCGGGGGCACTCATCGCCTATGGTGATAAATCGGTGAGCAAGACGACAGAAAGTGCCGTGATTGACATTGGAGGTCGAACAATAGGTCTGTATGTGGCTCGTGGCCAGGTCCCTGTCACCGAATATTGTACAGGTAAGCCCTTGGGGGTGGAATCGGCTACACAAATGTTCATGGATATCTTTGAGGGCAAGTATAATCGCTCGCTCTCTTTGCTCGAGGCCCGTGAAATCATGTACGCCTATGCCTCACATGGCCGCCTCAGCTATCCTGATATTGCCGTGTACGGGAAACCGATCAGCATGCAAGAATTAGATCGGTTGGTAACGGAAGCCGTGACACAGGTGGGGAGTGAACTTGTCTCATTCATCGCTTCGGCCTGGCGACAGAGTGATCGCGATGCTGTGGCGGCGAGTTTTAAACCAGTTCTGCACATCGGTGGCGGTGTCTATTATTTCCACAACCTTTTGAAGCAACGCATCCCTCATCTCTCCCGTCCAGATGATCCCATCCATGCCAATGCACTCGGCTATAGTAGTCTGGCTGGTCGTCTTCTTATTCAGAAAGTCCAGGCGAATGGCAACAAAGTCAAAGTATAGCTATAGAGAGAAGGCCGTATGTCACAAGATTTAGAGAAGTACCTGAACTTTAATGTTGGTCTGCTTAAGAACTCTTTTGCACTGGATGCACTTTGGCAAGACGCATTGAAGTATCATATGATTGATCAACCAGGCAAGTTAATTGCCCTTCGTCTGACGGAGTATTACGAGATGATGGCCCGGGGAATCTTACCTCCAGGTGCAAGTGCGTCGATTGCGACAACGTCTACTGGAACCAACAATGGAGGGAGTATAGGGGGATTGACCGCAGTAAGCTTTACAGGAATCAATGGTGCAAATCCTATCGCCGATCAAGAGGATGATGATCATCCAGATGACGAGAGTATTGTTGCAGCTTCACCGGATCGGGAACAGAATGCAGACGAAGCTGCGGAATATTGGGCTCGCCTGTAAGTCTGAGCGCATCAATAGCTATGTTATAATACTTCTATGAAGATTCACCTGCGTTATTTTGCATCGTTCCGTGAAATTGTTGGACAAAGCGAAGAAATGTTGACAGTGGACGATGGCGCTAGCGTTGCCGATGTACGCGCACTACTCCTCGTCCACTATCCTCGCTTGCAACCTGTCATGGAACGATCTGCCTGTGCTGTAAATCATGGTTATGTACCTAGAGATACAACGCTCCACGAGGGCGATGAGGTTGTTTTTATCCCTCCTGTAGGTGGTGGGACACACTAGAAGGTCAGGTACGTCTATTTTGGAGCCATTTATTCAGATTACTCGAGAGCCGCTTGATCGTAGTGCCCTTATTGCCGCCGTGAATGATCCTGGTGCAGGAGGTATTGTTGTCTTTGAAGGTGTCGTACGTGACAATGCGCGAGGTAAGCAGATTCGCTACCTGGAATATGATGTTTACCCAGAGATGGCAGTACAGCAAATTCGGAAAATTATTGCCGAAGCTGAAAAGCGTTGGAATGTTGATCGTGTCGCAGTCGCACATCGAATTGGACGTCTTGAAATTGGGGAGGCAAGTGTTATTATTGTCGTAGCTACTCCACACCGGGCTGAAGCTTTCGAAGCTTGTCGCTATATCATTGATACACTCAAAACGACAGTACCTATCTGGAAGAAAGAAGTAGCAATGAATGGAGAGGAGTGGGTAGAAGGCTGAGATTGTCAACTCTGGTATGCGTCTGTTCGTGAGCAACAGAGCAGTATAAAGGGTTACGCTCTAGATTTTTTTATGGTACAGTTGTAAGTAGTCATAGTTATTCCCGGAGAAAAGTGCATCTTTGTATCTTAAGGTTTCCGTACGTTTTCTCCAGGAGGTCATTGATGAACTTATTTGAGAAGCATTCTCAACTCAACCAACTCTTCACCCAAAGCCCCGTTAACGCTGCCTATCTAGCCGGGTCACTTTCAACTCGCACCTCGTTTGGACATCTGTCCGATGTAGATATCGCCATTTTGTTAATGGAGCAGATTAAGTCCGATCAATTTCTTGATTATCAGCTCTACTTTTTTAGCGAGCTTGCAAAGAGGTTGGAGTCTGATAGCATTGACGTGGTAATTCTGAATCAGGCTTCTCTTCTGCTCAAACTGCAGGTAATTAAGTATGGGCAGATTCTCTTCAGTCGAGATGAGAAATTACGCGTCTCCTTTGAGACGAAGGCAATTATGGACTACCTGGACTTCAAAAAATTTGATGAAATACAGAACCAGGCGTTAAGCCGTCGTCTCTATGGGCAGGCACTGGCAGTTGACAAAGAATTGGTGCAACGCCACCTTAAGCAGTTGCGTGAGGCAGTAAATATATTAAAAGACCTTGGCAAGACCAAGCGAGAAGAATTTACGACGGACTATCGTGTCTATGGCCTGGCTGAACGATACCTTCAAATAGCGATCGAGTCTTGTCTGCAAGTCTGTGGGATCCTTGTGTCTTCACTCGGGTTACGCCGACCTGAAGGCTATCACGAACTTCTGAGTGTGGTAGCTGCTCAGCGGATCATTCCAAATTCACTGGCCTATCGACTGGAGATACTGACGAACCTGCGCGATACGCTGGTCCATGACTCAAGTACGCTTAACCATGATCTTCTTTATGATTATATCCAGCAGCGCATTGATGATTTCGAAGCGTTTGCTAATGTGGTAGAAGAGAAACAGGCGAAATAAGCAAACACATCCAGGCAGGGTTATAGCCTGGATGTGTTTGCTTCCTTATGCTCTCGCTGCCCGCAAGGTATTTGCCAGTTCCATTGCCTCCGCTGCTTCCTGTGGATGCCCCATCTCCTCGTGTATCTGCGAAAGCGTTTCGTAGGTGATGATCATCGAAGGATCCATAGCGATGGCTTGTTGAATCATATCTAGTGCTTCATCGTAGCGCTTTGCTATGCGTAGCGTGTCGGCGAGATCATTGTAGTAGTCGGCATTGAGCGGATCACTCGCGATGGCTTTCTGATAGTCTGCAATCGCCTCATCATAGCGTCCAAGTGCGTCATATGCCGTAGCGAGTTGATAATGGCCCTCTGGATCGCCTTCGAACTGTTCAAGTAATGTCTGACTTGTTTGAATCGCGTCTTCATAACGATCCATACTATTATAGGTGTCTGCAAGCCCAGCATAAGCCGCTGCCAGGTCATCTGGGTCAAGGTTGCTACCAGTATTGATCAGTGCCTGATAGGCGTTTATAGCATCATCATAGCGCTCAGCTTCTAAATAGGCTTCTGCGAGGCTGAAGCGAGCAGTGTAACGAGTTGGATTGAGCTGAACGGACTGTTCGTAGGCCTGGATGGCTTCTTCTCTATTTCCTTCTAAGG
>JBKPBA010000301.1:0-13298 GCA_046726675.1 Chloroflexota bacterium | reverse complement strand
GCACCTGGGGGTGGAAGCACCTCGCTATTATAGCATTGTTCCCTACTTCTGACAATAGAAGATTACCTGAGGTTCCAGCATCACATTCTTTTAATACGGTAGGAAAGTGGAAAAGCGGAAATCACATTGTAGTACGTTTTTTGTAACGGGTAGTAGTTGTGTTTCGTCGCATTCATTGACAGTGTTCAATATCTGGCTCATACTTTATTCAGCAACTGGCTCTTCTTTATGAACGGGGAAGATATGCAACAGCATACCAGGGAACATAGGGCGCGATCGATGCGCACACGCAGAACTCAACCAGCGCTTCCAGGAGTAACTCTCCCAACAGCCTCTATTATTGTACAACAGCAACGTGGTTCTGCTTTACCACCACCTCTCGCGAGTAAAAAGCAACCTCAACATGCAAAGCGGGCTGCACTAAAGCTGGTTGGTTTAGGGCTTCTTCTCGCGTTGCTCTACCTGTCAATGTATTCATTGCTAGCAGGAGTAGGTAATAGGCCTCTTAACCAGGCTTTCTATGCAGCGTTTCCCTGGCTGCCGCATCTCTTTTGGACCTCATGGGCTTTCTTCCTCGTTCAGGGTTTGCATCATATCTCGATATTTGAACTAAGCAGTGGAGCTTCGTCAACGACAATTGTGAATGGATATCCTAACCTGCTCCTGGCTTTGTTTACCCTGGCTTTTGTGCTGGCTCTCATTGCAGCTCGGGTAGGTACTAAGGTAGCCCGGGAGCGACTCACGTCTAAAGATCGATCTCTGCTTTTCTGGACGGTATGCATTCTTACAGGTGTTTTTGGCGTCATCTTCATTTTTGCTCCCGGGGTGATGTCGCAGAATGTTTTTCTCTATGCTACTTATGGACGTATAGCAACCTTGTATAACGTCAATCCATATGTAGTGAGTCCAACAGCTTACGCAACTGACATCTTCCACATATTCTTATCCAATAAAGGATTGGGCGTTGCTCATTATGGACCTCTCTGGATTGACATGACGTTACCAGTCGTGTTGGTAGCGCGTGAGAGTGTTGCTAACATCCTGGTTGGATTTCGCCTGCTTGGGCTGATTGCTTACATGGCAAATGCGGTGTTAATCTGGATAATCCTTGCCAAACTTAAACCTGAGATGCGTATTTCTGGGCTGATCTTGTTTGCGTGGAATCCGTTGGTGCTCCTGGTAGGCGTGAGTGAGGCACATTATGAAATGGTAGTCATTACCTTTCTATTGCTGGGTGCACTCTTCTTCCAACGCCGTTCATTCTTGTTAAGTTGGGTTTTTGTACTACTCACGACGCTCCTCAATATGTTCTGCCTTCTGCTGTTACCCTTTTTCTTGAAGTTACTGTGGAAGGAAACGCGTATGATGAGAGGTGGACGGCGTTTCCTATGGTGGTTAGCGTTAACAAGCCTTTCCGCCGTAATTGTGGTTCTGGCTTTTGCTCCTTACTGGCGAGGATGGGGCCTGGCGGGTTTTGTGTCGAATTTGCAACAAACTTTCTTACAAGGGAACGCGGTTAATTCGCTGGATGCAGCGATACTTTATTTGCCAATGGGATTTCCTCTGTTTTTATCCTGGCTTTCAGCTCCATATCATTGGACGATCCTGGCAGGGATAACTATTGGAAGTCTCATGTTGCTTGGTCTTTGGCTTGCTGATACCTTGGAGCTGGTTTTGCTTTTCGGCAGTTGGATATTTCTGGCGTTGACGGTACTTTTACCGGTACACTGGCCATGGTTTATGCTCTTACCGCTGGCCCTGGCAATTATAAGCACGAGTCGCAATACTGTCCTACTCGCGATATTGCTTATGGTGGGAGCTGCTTTGGAGTACTACTTCTTGCTCTGGCCAAAAGTATGGCCTAACCTGGCTCTGGTGACGATAGGCTTGCCTCTACTCATATGGGGATGGACATTGTTCTATACATCAACCTGGCTTATGATGCGCCCGGAGGAGACTGAACAACAACTGTCCAAATCGATAAAGAATCTCCGCTTTTCACGTCCTCCGTTTTCCTCGCGTTCTTCTTGGCCTGGTCGAAGAAAGCAGACGTGAGATGAAAAGAGTCGCTTTTCATCTCATGTTTTAACCAAGTATGTACGCATCTTTGAGCCAGCACATTCTCATCCTTACCCTTGAAGAATGCAGCACTTGTGTATGTGGTTTCTGTCAATGTTTTTCCTCCCGTGATCAGGCATAGTAACTCTCATACTAGCGAATAGCATCTCATATCTTTACAGACTTCTCTTGGTGAACTAAGAAAGGTTGACATTTTAACTATTACATGCTAAATTTTTAGTACGTATTAATTGTATTGTACATAATGTAAATATGATATGGGCTGATTTATTTTTACCCAGAAGGAGGGGTAGCCGATGAATACTTTGCAAAGTAAAGATGACCTTGATGTTATTCCAGTTCTGCCAGGGGATGTACCTGTGACAATGCCAGAACTGCCGGTACAACTCGTGATAAATACAGCTCAGCAGTTCAAAGCGATCAGCGATCCTATACGGTCGCGAATATTGGGCATTATCCAGAACCAACCAGCAACCGCAAAACAGATTGCAGATAGTCTTGGAGCCAGTCCTGGTGCAATTGGTCATCATTTGCATGTTCTTGAAGCTGCTGGATTGGCGCAGGTTATCGCTCGACGCCTGGTTCGAGGGATTGTTGCAAATTACTACACTCGTACAGCTCGTATCTTCAAATATGATCTACCACGTGAGGTGACGGGTGATACATCGATAAATCTCGATATCATAGCAAAAGCTTATCAAGAACTGGCTGAGGCAGAAGCGAACATAAAGGAAGATGTTAATCAATGTGCAGGATTTCCGCATGTTCGTCTCTCGCCAGAGCGTGCCAAATACTATTCTGAGCGTCTGCAGGCGCTCGTTGATGATATTCTGAGTGAGGTGCCTGATCCCAACGGTAAGGTGTATGGCATCCTTGTCTCCATGTTCATGGCACCTGAATATATACAAGGCCCCGGAATTTCTACTCCATCGGAATCTGTCGTGGCTGATGAAGAGGAAGACTGACATAAGTTGTCAAGAATAATGACCTATACTCTGTCTACTGAATCAGAAAAGGAGTTCGCAATGAGAGCCAATAGCACTAAAAGTAAGCAGGCCAGAAAGTTCAATAGTGACTTCTGGAAATACTGGACGGGACAGACAATCTCAAACCTTGGCAGTTCGATTACGCTTTTCGCGCTGCCGCTGCTAGTCTATAAGCTCACCGGCTCGGCCCTCAATCTAGGCATTACCACGGCAGCCACATTTTTACCCTATCTGCTCTTCGGGCTAATACTGGGTGCCTGGACAGACCGGGTCGACCGCAAGCGGATGATGATAAGCACCGATATCGCCCGCGCGCTGATCATTGCATCGATTCCACTACTGGCCTTTCTGGGAATACTCCCTGTCTGGTGGATCTACCTGGTAGCTTTCATTCATGCCACGCTTACAATCTGCTTTGAGGCTGGAGAGTTCGCTGCTATCCCCAGCCTGGTGAATCGAGATGACCTGGTCACGGCAAACGGGCGGATCCAGGCAAGCTATTCGGGGGCAAGCATCGTCGGCCCATTGCTTGCAGGCGTGCTGGTAACGGTGGTACCTCTTGCAGCACTCATGCTGATTGATGCCCTTTCATTTCTTGCTTCATCATTCTCCCTGGCGCTCGTCAGGATCAGTTTCAACACAGGTGAGAAGCGGGAGCGAACGAGCATACGCAGCGATGTGGTCGAAGGGCTGCGTTACGTTTTAAGCCACCCTGTACTACGCAACATCTCGATGATGATGGCGCTGGTAAACTTTGTAGGTTCAACAGCATATGCGCAACTGATTTTCTTTGCCAAGGTACGGCTACAAGCTACTGATTTCCAGGCAAGTTTGTTGTACTCGGCAGGAAGTCTTGGCGTTGTCATGCTTGCGCTGGCGGCAGGTCCATTACGCAAACACTGGAGTTTCAGTACTGTAGCATTGGGAGCGTTGATGTTAGAGGGGATACTAACAGTCGTTTTTTCGCTCATGCGTTTGTATTGGGCGGCTGTTGTGCTCTGGACTTTGATAGGAGGGTTAGGCATTCTCTTTAACATAAATACAAGCAGTCTACGGCAGGCAATTGTCCCAAATCATATGTTAGGAAGAGTAGTAACTATTGCCAGTGTGCTGGCGTGGTCGGCTATTCCACTGGGAAGCTTGCTCGGAGGCTTTGCGATCTCCTGGACACAGAATGTCGCGCTGGTATATGGTGTAATTGGAGTGTTGATCTTCCTGATACCTTTCGCTTTCTCTTTCACTGCACTTGGACATGCTGATAGGTACATTCCTAAGGAGAAAGCAGGAGAGATGAAAGGGGCGTAGAAAGTAGCGTAGGTCATACAAGTAGGTACTACATCAAAGAGTAGAAGTACGTTCCTGTATCAACTCCTTCATCAGATCAGCCAGGTTTTCGTACACATGGTCAGGTTTAATAAGAGATTTTTCAAGGTCTTCACGTGAACTGCTGCCAGAGAGTACTAACAAGGTGTGTGTTCCGGCATTCTGACCGGCTAGAATATCTACTTGCAAACCATCGCCGATCATAACTGTTTCGCCGGGTTGGCTGCTTAACATATGCATAGCTTCCTGGAGCAGCATTGGCTCGGGTTTGCCTACGACCTCTGGGGTTACACCACTTGCGATTTCAATGGCTGCTGCCAGAGCGCCACAGCCAGGAATGAAACCACCTGCAATTGGCAGAACGGGATCCCGGTTTATAGTGACAAACAGAGCACCTGAACGTACAGCATTCATGGCACAGGTCATGACTGCAAAATCGAAGTCGCGGTCGAGGCCAACAAGAACGGCATCCGCTTGTTGTGCATCTATGCTGGCTGCTTTCAGGCCATTTGACTCAACCAGGTCGATAAGAGGCTGTTCTCCTACGACGTATACCACACCTTGGGGCAGGCGACGAGCAATATTTTGTACGGCTGCTTGTCCTGCCGTAAGCAGGTGCGCATTATCGGTAGAGATACCGAGCCGTTCAAGTTTTGACCGTATCTGTGTCGCAGTCGCGAAGGAATTATTGGTCAGGAAAAGGTATTTTTTGTGATTTGTCTCGAGCCAGGAAATAAATTCTTTTGCACCGTGCAACAACTCATTGCCCCGGTATATTACCCCGTCAAGATCGATCAGGTAAGTTGTATAAGGTAACATATGGTTCCCCAATGAATTATTCGCGTAACAATTGCTCACGGATAGCGACGATCTCGCGCCGTAATGCAGGATTAATATTCACCGCTCGATCGATTTTTTCACACGCATGAAGCACAGTACTATGATCGCGCCCGCCGAAGAGTTGTCCAATTTCCAATAAGGAAGCCTGGGTCTCCTGGCGCATCAAGTACATAGCAATCTGACGGGGCATAACGATATGCTTATCACGCTGCTTGCCGCACATGGATTCGAGAGAGATGTGGTAGTACTCAGCTACCGCCTGAGCTATTTGTTGAATGTTCAGATATGACTCTTTGCTATCATTGCCGAGCGACGACATGGCGGCACGAGCAACCTCCATGGTAAGATCAGTATGATGCAATTGCTGATAGGCCATCAAGCGATTCAGGCAACCCTCCAACTCGCGAATGTTGGTCTGGACGCGACCAGCAATATACGCAATGATGTCATCGGGAACGCGATAGCGTAGCACATCAGCCTTAACACGCAGAATTGCCATCCGTGTTTCCAGGTCAGGTGGTTGAATATCAGCGATCCATCCCCATTCAAAGCGCGAACGCAGACGTTCCTCGAGGCTAACGATGGCTTTGGGTGGTCGATCGCTACAGATCACTATCTGTTTGCTCATTTCATACAGACTGTTAAAGGTATGGAAAAATTCTTCCTCTGTAGATTCTTTGCCTGCGATGAATTGAATATCATCCACAAGCAAGATATCGACCGAACGGTATTTAGCCCGAAACTCCTCTGTGGTACGATAGCGGATAGCATTTATAATTTCATTTGTAAATTGCTCAGAAGAAACGTAGAGGACTGCCAGTCCTGTCTCTACACCCTGATGTCCGATAGCATGCAGCAGGTGCGTTTTGCCCAACCCGACACCACCGTAGAGAAACAGGGGATTGTATGCCTCACCGGGAGCTTCTGCTACGGCAAGAGACGCGGCATGCGCAAGGCGATTACTGTTACCAACGATAAAAGCTTCAAAGGTGTAGCGTGGATTAAGACGATTGTGAAGCAGAATGTTAGCACGCTGTTCATTGTCCCAAACTGCATTTGAGTATTCGGCTGAATCCGTGCTTCTGTATTGGAGATCTTGCACATCACGTTGTAGAGATGATTTCGTTGGGAAATCATAGTATGGATAATCGTTCGTTTGGTGATGACGTGGTGATGTGAAACGGTTGTTTATGTCTCTATTAGAAAAACCAGAGTCATCAAGCGTATTTGTAACGGCAATGGTGACAGGCTGCCCGGTGACATCAGCTAATATATCTTCAATCGAGCGGCGCCAACGAGTATTGATGACGTCACGTGCAAGAGTGCTGGGGACCTGGAGTGTGAAATAGAGCGATTCGTCGTCAGTCAGAGCGTCAATATCAAAATCATCAATACCATTATATGAAGCATTGGTCAAATTGGCTGAGAGAAGCCAGGCTTTACAAACTGCGTCAATAGGAGCTGTTTCGAGTCGTTCGAGCGTAGCACGCCAGATAGTACCAACGTTCACTGCAATACTCCCTATGTTAGTTTTCAACGAGAGCAACACATTCGATTTCAACCAGGGCCTTGCGTGGCAATGCGGTCACAGCAACTGTTGAGCGAGCAGGCATCAGACCGTCGGGTCCGTCAAAATATGCTGCATATACAGTGTTCATGGCTTGAAAATCACTCATACGAGAGAGAAATACAGTGGTTTTAACGACACCTGCAAGCGATGTTCCAGCGCTATTCAATACAGCCTGCAGGTTTTGTAGAACGCGATGAGTTTGTGCCTGGACATCATCACCGGTAAGCTCGCCAGTTGCCGGGTCAAGAGCAATTTGACCAGAGGTATAGACGAATTGACCACAGCATATGGCTTGATTATACGGTCCGATGGCGGCTGGTGCATTAGGTGTAGAAATCTTTGTACGTTGCATAAGAAAGTTCCTCGAGTTAACTCAGGCGACGGCCAATAAAAAGGACGCGAGTAGGCTCCTATATTTTTAGAGAAATGCATTGTAACAGTAATAATTAATGGTGTCCATACCCTGGTGGGTAGAACTGCCCCTGGCTGCCAGCGCCCAGGGAGTAGCTATGCGCGCCCAACTGAGATGATGGCATAGTCTGGTGCTGGCGTGCTTGTTGCCGTAGGTCTTTCGCGCATTGGCGGAGTGCCTGTTGCATTTCAGCCGCCGAGAGAAAGCGATCTCCAGGCTCTTTCTCTAATACTTTTACCACAATCTGTTCCAGGGCCGGTGGTACATTAGCATTAAATTGGCGTAGAGATGGTGGATAGGTCGATGCATGCTGCATTGCAATAGATACAGCAGTGGGACCCATAAATGGAGGCCGACCAGCCAGCATTTCAAACATTACGACGCCAAGCGAGTAGAGATCGGAAGAAGCTGTAAGCTTTTCCCCTCGTGCTTGTTCAGGAGAAAGATAATCGGCGGTGCCTAGCACAATACCGCTATTGGTTAATCCAGCATCTTCTGCCACACGTACGATGCCAAAGTCAGTTAGTTTGACCAGTAGACTTGTATCACCTGGTGTAGATACATTCATAGAAACCAACATAATATTCTGCGGCTTGATGTCTCGATGAATAAAGCCGCGTGTATGAGCTACCTGTAACACAGTGCATACCTGAGCCGCAATTTCTATTGTCTCAAGCGCGTGCAAATGCCGGCGATCTATGATTTCTTTTTTCAGGGTAGGACCATGAATATATTCCATGACGAGGAAGTACTGACTGAGCTCCTCGACAAAGTCATAGATGGTAACAGCATTGGGGTGGGCAAGCGCGGCAGCAGCACGGGCCTCGCGACGAAAGCGCTCAACCGCTCGTAGATCATTTTTATCTAATGAGCGTAGTACTTTCATTGCCACCAGGCGCTCGACGCGGTGATCCCATGTTTTGAATACACTGGCCATCCCACCAGTAGCAATATGTTCACGGACTTCGTAGCGCCCGGCAATAAGCGTACCTTCAAACTGAGTCAATGTGTTACCTCAAAGGAGGATCTATTACAAATACTCCAAAATCTTGCTATATAAAATGTCTTGCCTCAAAATTCAAGAGGCTCTACAAGTAACAAAGTCCAATATACCATTTAAGATATCAGGGCGTCCAGTAAGGACGTGAGTTCCCATCAACGCCGCCTGTGGTCAGTTGAACGGGATTTCCTCGCAAGTTGTAAGTTCCTGTTTTTGTGTTGAAAGTAACATTTGCAAGCCAGAGATCAAACTCATTGTTGTTATAAGAAATGTAAGCAATTTGTTTTCCATACGGAGACCACACAGGCTGGCTCACATACTGTCCACTCAGAATATGGGAAGACTTTTTGTAAGGCAACTGAGCTTGCTGCTCCACTTTAGAATCGTTGGGGTTAGCTGTCACCCCCTCGGGTACAGGCATTACGTAAAGTCCCATTTGGGAGGGAGACTCACGTCTCGCGTAGGCGATTGCATTGCCATCCGGTGAAAATGCAGGTTGTAAATCTTGATCCTTCGGGTCAGTAATAGATATGCCGGGATCGTACCCTGGGAGTCCAGGGTGATATACTCCAGGATGATTTGCAATGGCATTGGCATCCTCAAGAAATATCTGGATGACTTGCTGGGTGCGTGTTGCAGCATCATAGGCATAGTGTGTGTATATGATTTCGGTAGGATGCCCCGGTCGATAACTTGGGTCGCGGTCGCCCCCATCCCCAAAGCTGGCATAAGCAACATCCTGTGGTTTCGCTGATGAATTATTGAAAGGGATTGAAAATACTTGTAAATCCAATAGTGGAGCATTGATCCCTGTAGCAGCGTACCAATCTTCTTTCTCAATATCACTCAGGAAGAGTATATGTGTACTATCTGGCGACCATGCGGGCTGCGTAAACCAGTGATTGGAGCTTTTGATAAATCCACCATTGTTGTAAAAACTGCCACTGCCAGAGAGCAGATTACGCCGGGTACCGCCTCCGACTGGAATATAGGCAATATCAGAAGAGTTCTTGTAGCGCATACTAATTGCGATCCATTTGCCATTTGGGGAGACCGTAGGATCGTAGATGTTACCACCGGTCATAATTTCGCGCGTGTTATTTTTGCCATCGGTTACCCACAGGTTGTGATCGATGGTGAAGTAGATCTTGCCTTTGAAGAGATTTTGGACAATGTTTACCTGGTTGCCATTTGAGTTAGTAGTAATTGTCTTTCCGTTCGGAGTCGTATTTTCACCAATACCCAGGCATCCTGTTAGGATGAATGCCAGCGAGACCAGTAATAAAAGTGTACCCCAGCGTGTGTATCGTTTCATACGTTTTTTCTCATAATATTATGCTTGCATAGCTTGCGGTGATTCCAACACAACCATAAACATCAAGTCGAGCAAGCTGTGAAAACCAGATAAGTTATCGCTGCCTCCACCAAGATTCAGTGCGCTGGTGCTTGCCACCTGGCTTATTGCTTGCAGGCTACCATTGTTAGCGCTATTATTGCTTGTAGATGATGGCTGTGAAGCGGATGCAAGCGCATTATTGCTGCTGTTCGCCTGAATGTTACAAGTTGCCTTGCCACCTAACGCAAACATCTGCGCTATCACAGGCACAATTTTACCACAATCTGGGAAAACAGCAGATTGACCATCTGGAGTTGTACCATCCGCCGAATATGGCGGACCTAAGATAACCCGGGTAATCGAATTTGAGTTAAGGCTGCGCGCAAAATTCATTAACTTGAACACATCGGTTAATTGCATATCCGTTTTGACATAACCGTTCAGGTCGTTTGCTATTTCTGGCAGCTTGCTTACAATATCAGGATTATTCAGCTTCATTTTGAGCGCGCTTAGTACCTGTTGTTGACGCGCGGAGCGGCCAAAATCACCTACAAGGTCGGCATGTCGCGAACGCACATACTCAAGCGCCTCCGGCCCGGAGAGATGCTGCGGTCCCGGCGGAATATAAAGACGTTTGTAGGCATAGATATCACCAGTGTTATTGCCAACATCATCAGGATAATTATCATCGGTTATCGGATGTAGTGCATCAACGTCGACGCCACCAACAGTGTCAATCACTTTAACAAAGCCATCTAGACCGACCCAGGCATAATAGTTGATAGGAATGCCGAAATCCTGGTAAACTGTGAGGCGGCTGAGCGCTACACCACCAGGACTGTAAGCTCCAGTGCCGATCGCAGGTCCACCAAGTGAATAGGCTTCGTCCAACTTATGCATACCACCTCCCGGTATATGGATCCAGAAGTCACGTGGTATCGAAAGCATGCCTACGCTCTTTGTAGCAGGGTTGATGGTAACTACAATATCTGACTGCGCCAGGTAGTTATGGCTACCATCGGCATTTGTAAATTTTTGGTCTGTATCACTACCGAGTAAAAGAATATTGATACGAGGCCCACTTAGAATATCTGCTCCGTTGCGATTCGAGTTGGGATCCTCATCTCCTTTAAGGCGTGTCACCTGCTGTCCTACTATATGGCTAAAAGGAGCAGATAAATTATAATAATAGTAGCCAGCCAGGCCTCCAACTACGACCAGCAGCAGCAGGAAAACCGATACAGCAATCCTCGCCCAGATAGGGAAGAGTCTCTTTTTACCATTATTGCCTGACTTGCCCATGCTGGGCGGTTGTAAAGCATATTCAGGCGGTGGGAATCCCACCGCTACCTGGGAGTTCATTGGCATAGGTGACAGAGGCATAGGATTCATCAGTGGCTGGGATAGAAGAGTAGATCCATTGACAGGTGAGAGCGGCTGCATGTCAGGATATTGCATTGAAGGGGTCTGTGGAAACTGTAGCGTTTGAGAATTAAGATGCATCGCAGCAAAGGGTGTTATCCCTGACTGAGAGGGTGATAATGGCATCTGACCATAAGCAAGCATTTGTACCTGAACATTGTTAGTATTGCGCGCGGAGTCTGTTATCGGCCCGTTCATCGCTTGTTGTTTTACGGTGTTTCGTTCAGCTACTGATATCTGTCCCGAGATTCCGTTAGGATGAGGAGATAGCGAATTACGAGTACCCCAATGAGATAGAAGCCTAGTGCCACGAGAATGAGGCGTTTGGCCGGACGCACTTTGCCCTCTGTAGAGCTGGTCAAGTGGGACGGTTGATTGTGTATCCTCCTGTGACCTTCCGTTGGGTAACTGTGACTGTTCTGACCGACTGCTTTTACGCTGTATAGCATTTATTTTTACAAATTGGGATTTCAATCCACTTTACCTGCTTCCCGATATTATCCTCGTCAATAACAAGGACAGAGAAAAATATCTTGCGAGCTTTACTTAAGTATAACGAGTCTTAGCGTAAAAACTTCACTTTCTGGGTATGTACGTGTCATTTATAGCTAACAGGTACCAATATTTGGTTAAGTTTTTTTCTTTTCTTCGCGCCAGGCTTGCAGGAATGATAGAACGAGCGAACCAATCACTACTGCCAATAGGATGATTTCCATTGTACTGAAGGTTTTCTTTTTCTGCATATGTTTCCTCTTTTCCTTTGTTTGAATGTATCTCAGCGCACCCATAATTCCCTACCTGCGCCATAGTTGTGCAGTAGATGAAAGTTCTGGGCGACCCAGGCGTGAAATCCGGCTATATTTGGCAGGTAAAAACGTCCGGTAAAAAAAAGCACAGCATGCACTTGTGGTTGGGAGGTAGCACTCTCGAGTTGTGAAAGCGTGAGATAGCCAGAACTAATACGCACGGCTGATGTATCTTCTAGCGCGGGCGGAGTAGTGCGGTCTGCAAGACCTGCGATGAACTGGGCATCCGTGACAACCAGTCGGTTGGGGGCTGTGGCCAGTCGTAGATCAGCCGCTACTTTGGATTCGAGTTGAGTGAGTCCGGAGACACTGCTGGCGTCTGCTGCATGATAGTAAAGCTTGTCTTGCTGTAGATTGAGTATTACTGTGACTAGTATGAGTGCCATGGCAATCCAGGAGATGTAGCTTGTCGCTCTAAGCATCAAACCACCGGAAATGTTCTTGTTTTGTGCAACTGGTTTGCCAATACCTATAACTGCTAATGCAATAAGTGGAGGCGTGAGAGCTAGAAGGTGATGTGTGAACAAAGGGACCTGGTGCCAGAGCAAATAGAGTGTCGCGAGCAACCAGGCAATTAATGAAATCACTCTCCAATCTCGGCGTAGGAGTGCTGCCACTATACCGAAAAAAGCTGTAAGAGATAGGAGAGAGGTAAGAGCGTCTTGAATAATAGAAATGTTTGCTTGCTGCATACTACTGTACACTTGTGCAGCATCGTTGTGAAAGGTAATGACGCTCTGTAGCATTGCCTGGTATGAACCGCTGAAAGGTAGCAGCAAAACGATGAATGTCAGTATACAAGCCGCGATGCCTACAAAAATGGGAAGCAAGCCAATCAAACGCGTTCCAGGTTGCTTATGCCTGATTTGCCAGAGACGAGTCACCATCAGCAGAGCAATAGGTACAAGAATGGAAACACTAAGCAATTTGCAAAGGATGCTTACTGTAATCATGATACCTGTGAGGGCAGCATAGAAAAGGCCGCGAGTGCCCTCTGGATGTTCCCACCAGAGGTAAGCCAGACCTATTGCTAATAGTGAGAACGCGGCTGATGATATTTCTGCTTCAATTGTTTGTGATTGTGCGAGATACAATGGGTTGACAATGAGTAGGAGCATGGCCGCAATTGCGCCCAGGCGACCGCTCAATGTCTTACCGAGCAAAAATGCACCCAGCAGACCGAAGAGTGAAACCAGCGCCATAGCAAGTCGTGCTGACCAGAGCGAACTGCCAAAGAGAATGTAAACAGGAAAGGTGGAAAGCATGAAGAAAGGAGGCTGTGAGTAGAAAATATGCTGGTAAAGCGTGCTCCCGGAACTCATAGAATGCAAGGTTTGCCAGTACACACCCTCGTCATATCCATCACGGTCAAACGGAAGGCCAAGATGGTAAAGGCGCATCCCAATGGCAATGACGACTAGAGCCAGTACAACTCCCCAGAGGAGGATGTTTTGCCAGTTAGAGTATTGTATAGCCTGTTTTGTCTTATCAGTTGAAATATCGTTCTTCGTTGTGCTGACGGAC
>JBKPBA010000300.1:0-5361 GCA_046726675.1 Chloroflexota bacterium | reverse complement strand
AACACCCTCACCTGGAGAGCTTTTGATGTTCAGACTACCACCAGCGATTGCGAGAAGCGCACTATGGGTGAGCAATCCGCCGCCCGTACCCGTTGTAGCGCTACTGGCGGAGATAATACCGACACCATCATCGGCCACAATTACCTCCAGATAGTGGCCATCGCGATTATATGATGCGCTAAGGGTAAGACGTAGGTGGCGGTGGATATCGTTTCCACGAGCATGGCGAGCAGCGTTTCGCAAGGCTTCTTGCACTGCTGCAAAGATTAATTCTGCAATAGCGGGGGGCGTCACTTCATCTATAGCAGTTGCTGTCTCTTCTGATACGCACCACTCTATTTCATCAAATGCATTTTGAAAGTCTTGCTCCAACATGGTTTGTATCGCATGCATCATGCCATCACGCTCCAAACGATGTGGTGCGCCTGGAGCGGTTGTACGCATCATCGTCGCAAGCCGGCGATGGGCGTCGCTGATCAAATCTATAGCCTCATGCAGTCCCAGTTCGCGACACACTTCGGAAGATTCTGGACTTTCTGGATCACCTGGTTTCATATGGGACGAAGAGCGTAATGTTTCCAAACGCAAGAGGGCGAGGTGCATCTGTGGGAGGATCTCGTCGTGCAGCACACGACGCTGCTGAGCGCCAAGTAACTTCACATCCACAGTGCGACGACGTAGAAGTCCTGCTACAGCTTGCATGGCCTCGTGATCACCCAGGGTATCGAGGATACGTTGCCCGCATGCCTGCGCAAGGTCCATATCTTCATCTGTGAAGGCTCCGCCGTCCTCACGTGGACCGAGATAGAGGGCAGCCACAAGGCCTCGTTCATCGAAAATGGGTAACACCCAGCAAATCATTGGTTGCCCATGCAGGGTGATCTGAATTCGTTTAGGAGCCTCAGCATCAATGTTGCCCCTTTTATTAAGAGCAATCAGTTTGCTCCCAAGCACAGTCTCATGCGGCCAACGATAACTGAAATTACGTTTTAAAGTTCCAGCAGCCACAGCCAGGTATGCGAACTGAACTGCCAAAACATCGTGGCAGAGATGAAAAAAGAGATTTCCCAGGTCTTGCTCAGTCTTCTGCAGGTCAGTATTCAACCAATGACTGAGGCTGGTACTACGCACAAATGGTCCAAGAAGTGCAATATAGCGATCATGGGCCGTATAGCTGCTCCAGGTAAAGAGCGCGTATGCAATAGCGGCAAGAAACGTAATCAGTAATAATCCACCCAGGTTACTATGGGTGAAAGTAACCAGAATGGCGATAAAAATGGCAACTGCCGTAGCAACGATAACAATACCCCGCCACTGTTCGAAGAAGCCCCGTCGGGCCAGAGAGCGTTCGATCAGAATACCATGACGAACTACAGAGTATCCAATCAGGAGAATAACCAGCGCTACCGCCAATGTGGCGCTCAGGTCCAGAATAATCAAATTCAGGGGAAATATTTCTGCAAGTGCCAGGTCGGGTGGACGGAATGGCATAGTAGAAGGTGGAATAACGTAATGCTGTCCGTATTGTATCCAGTTCACTATCGACTGTATTACCAGTATGCCGAGTGTAGTCGTAAGAGCAGCCATAAGCAATGCTGCTAATAACAAGCCAGGTCGTGCCAGGTGCCAGGAGAGATAGGGTTCTTCCAGCAATTCTACATCCGTCGGATCATCCCAAAATGCATCGAGCAAAGCCTGCCTCAATGAGGGAGCTTTACGTTGATCATCTGCGGAAGAATGAGATTTCCCCAGGCGTTCAGGTAGACTAAGAGCGGCCACCCAGAGCACACGCAGGAGTCGACTTATGCGACCGAAGGTGAACCAGGGACCTATAGCACAAAAGGTAACGTAGCATAGAAACAAGACAGGTACCAGAACCAGAGGTGAAAATCGTCCGGTGCCCAAATCGTTCAAAGCATCGTTATAAGCGAGGAGTCTCAAGGTACCTTCAAAAGTGAACGTTGATCGGTTGAGAATCAGCAATAATAAGACGATACAGCCAAGTATGCCACTTAGAGCCAACAAGTATGGACGTCGTTTGCGCCAGCTTGGGTTAATGAGCGCTGCATAATACAAGCCGATGGCAAACCAGATATACGGTACACCAAGCGCAGGCAGCCAGATGAGATGCCATAAAAACTCTGATGTGACTAAACCAGATGATTGAGTGAGAGGTCCTGAGATTAATAGAGCGTGAATAAAGAAAAACAGTGCAGAAAGACCCAGGCCAATGACACCGAGACGAGCTATGCCACTCTTGCGATCCCCATTGAGTAATACTGTGACTGCAAGCCAGAGAAAGGTGACAAGGTTAAAGATTGAGAGAGCAAGCACGATGGTCTGAAGTAGATAAGCAGGCTCGAGAAATTTGTGGAATGACATGCTTTAATCCTCTTTGTATCTGCCACGGCGTATGGCGCGTTTACGCAATTCGTCCTCCCTGGTTGATACTCCAGTCATTGACCTGGTTTCTGCTACAAGCAAAGTTTCATGCTTGTTGTCTGTTTGCGTCTCAAGATACAATGGCACCCAATCACCACGGCGGTCCTGAACGAGCGCTACGCCATCCTCATCCCACATAATCATGCGGTTTAACGTATAAATCAATGTAGCTCTGGCTCGCGCAACTTTGTCATCAACCGCTGTTTCACTCAAGCCCCAGGCCGCATAAATGCGCCCATTCGTGCGGCTGACCGCTCGCTTATCATGCAGGTTGAGGCGAGCGGCTATTTGCTCGTTCGTCATACCCTGCGCCACCAGTTCAGCTACACGGAGTTCGTTCGGCTCCAATAGGGCGCGTGGTGATTGTTCATCAAGGTCACGTACTTCCTGCACACGATCCTCGATCTCGGGATCAACGAGGCTTCTCCCGTTAACAGCATCGCGCAGCAAAGGTACAAGCATACTGGGCAGCAGGTAGTTGCTCTTGCGTACATACGCATAATGGGTCAGGATACCTGATGCACGAAACTCGCGGTAATATTCGTCATCATCCTGAATAGAGTAAAAGACAACGGGCAGCCGAGGACGCTCGCGCCGGATCGCTACGGCTGCCCCGACCCCACTGATTGCCTTCCGGCCAGCCTGGGCATCTTGTAGCTGTACATCCATTAAGATAACATCAATATCAAGTTCTAATGCTCTTGTTATAGCCTCCTGGCCCGTTGACGCTTCGCCCAGCACCTGTATAGATCCAGTCGCCTGCAAACCTTCTCGCAACGCCATACGCAACGGTCCATGATCGTCAACTAACAATACTTTTATCATTGGCATAACAATTTAAGCCTTCCATTGATCAGAAATAAATGATAATTTAGTATATCAGGTTCATAGGAAAGTATATAGGTTTCGCGGCACAACGTGGCAGTTGACAGATGTGCTCAACAACAATGTGTTCGAGCGTAAAGGCGATGAGATGCACTTGTCACGGCTGTATGTGGATTTACCTGCGTGGAGATTTTGCTTCCTGCGTTTCAAAACTGATCAGTAGGGGCCTTTTTGCGCAAAGCAAAACATGCATCATCTGGTATACTTTTAGCATAGCAAGTTTTGTGATTTTCAGGTTACCTGTCCTCTGAAAGAGTGAGAAATATCGATGTCACGGCCGCTGCCCACACTAGAATACATGGGAGAAGATTCTACAATCTCCAAAGGTGTGTGGAACACGCCTTACCGGCGGCTAACACTGGGACTCACTCTTATTATGTTAGGGCCAGCGTTCGAGACACTCGCTGTCGCGACTATTCTCCCCAAGATCGTTACAAATCTTGGCGGTTTGAGTTTTTATGGCTGGTCATTCAGCGCTTATATGCTGGCTACACTCGTAGGGATCATCCTGGCAGGTGATGAAGCCGACCAACGCGGGCCTGCCATTCCTTTCATTTTTGGCGTGGTACTGTTCGCCACTGGTCTCGCCCTGGCAGGCACTGCATCCTCAATGATCACATTCGTTATTAGCAGGGGTATTCAAGGATTAGGCGCTGGTATTATTGCCTCAGTTGTTTATGTCTGCGTTGGACGCGGATATCCAGAACAGTTGAAGCCTCGCATGGTGGCAGTGCTTTCGAGCGCCTGGGTAATACCAGGGCTGATCGGTCCCGCACTTGCCGGGCTCGTCGCTGATTTTGTTGGTTGGCGCTGGGTCTTTCTGGGCCTGGTTCCCATATTGCCTCTGGCAACTGGTCTGGTGTTCCCAGCCTTGAGAAAACTCACTCCTTCTTTGAAAACTAGATCATTGGACTTTCATCGTCTCTTAGCCACAGCCGGTCTTGTAGCTGGCGCTGGTTTGACTCTAGCAGGTTTACAAGTGCAATCTATTCCTTTTGCACTTGTGCTGATTCTTACAGGTCTAACAATAGGCATACCATCACTTCGTTATGTTCTTCCACCTGGTACATTGCGGGTAAAGGCAGGACTACCCGCTGCTATCGCGACAATGGGCTTACTCAGTCTGTCCTACTTTGGGGGAGAAGCTTTTCTTCCACTAACGCTCGTTTCAATACGCGGACAAAATACAATCTTCGCTGGTATAGCCCTCACAGCTGCTACCTTGACCTGGACGGCAGGATCATGGGTGCAGGCGCACCTGGCTCCTCATCAAGGACGTCGATTGCTGGTAACGGCAGGCCTGCTGTTGGTAGCCCTGGGTCTTGCCGGTATCACAAGTGTACTCATTCCCGGAATACCGGCAATGGTAGCGATAGTGGCATGGGGGGTTGGCGGGCTTGGCATGGGCCTGGCTTACTCAACGCTCAGCCTGGTTGTCCTGGAAACAGCTTCCACTGATCAGATGGGTTCTGCATCGGCATCGATGGAGCTTTCTTCTGTGCTCGGAACGGCGCTTGGTACTGGCCTGGGAGGAGTGATCATCGCGTTTGCAGCGGGAGCGGGTCGCTCACCGAGTTGGGGGATTGCCGTGATAGATATGCTTGTCATTGCTGTAATCGGTTTCGCTTGCCTTACGGCCATTCGATTACCGGGACGACCGCCTCAAATTTCAGCATAGTATCGAAGTTGACGTAAGACTATTATGTTTGACCCCTTGTGACTTTTTGAGCTATAGTTTTGCAAAAGAGCAAATCTCCAGTTTTTTTTGTTAGGTAAGGTATATGTCAAGAGTACGGACAGCTAGCATCCATCTAGGATTGGTAATCCACAATCACCAGCCGGTTGGCAACTTTCCCTGGGTTTTTCAACAGGTATACGAAGAATCCTATCTCCCCATGATCAAAGCGCTAGAAAAACACCCTAAAGTGCGTCTCTCGCTACACTATACCGGTTCTCTTCTTGATTGGTTTGAAGAAGCTCATCCGGAATTTTTAGAACGTATCACAGCATTGGTTCGTCGTAATCAAATAGAGC
>JBKPBA010000299.1:0-6116 GCA_046726675.1 Chloroflexota bacterium | reverse complement strand
CCTGGAAGGTTTAGCCGCCACTATCGCAGCGCAAGAGCAACTAGTTGGGGCTGCACAGCTATGGGGAGCAGTGGCGGCGTTGCGTGAAGCCATTGGTGCACCCGTACCACCTGTGATTCGCGTCTTATGCGAGCAATTAATGGATGCTGCTCGTGCCCGATTGGGTGAGGAAACTTTTGCAGCAGCATTGGCTGAGGGGCGAGCTATGACGGTCGAGCAAGCCCTCGCCGTGCAGAAACCAGCAATGGGGCTATCAAACTAATGTCAATAGCAGCATTCCGCTTGGTAAGGATGTGCTAAAAAAGCATGGCATCTGCTTCTGTCTGTACCGTGACACGCGCTCATAGAGCGGGTACGGGGGCAGATGGTTTCATGCTCGATACACAAGCTATGTCGCCTGTTGCTGGATCAACCGACAGTGGTATTACCAGCACCATCGGGCGCCGGCTCATCAGGAACGCGACCAAAAGCTTCGTCAGGCCATTCAAGAGATTCGTGAAGCCTTTGCCAGCTATGGCTATCGTCGTGTCACCAAAGCCTTGGTGCGTTCAGGTTGGAAGATCAACCATAAACGTATCTGACGTGCGATCCGGCAAGTCGGCCTGACCTGCCGTCGCGAGCGACGCATAGTGCATACGGCCGATTCGAAGTATAGCTAACAGGTCTATCCCAATTTCGTCAAGGGACTTCAGTCTATTTGCTAAGTTTCTCCTTACTCGTGAGACTCGGTTTGTATTGATTGCAAACCGCAGTCGATTTGTGGCGTTGTTTAATAACTTTTGGACATCGTTAGCGTCCAATCCGTACTTTTGGAAAAACTTTGCCTCCAGAGGCCCGAAATCTCACGTTTTTAGCGTCACCGCATCGAGCGTGAAATGGTACTTTTGCGGTCAAACTTCGCCTACAACCGCGGACAAAGTATGGGAAAAGTCACATGTTATACTATATTGGTATTCGCCTCCACTGGTTCTCGTATGATGTAGCCCTTGCTTAATTTTAATAGGTAAAAAGTATGACGCTCGAGGGAGTACAACTTGGCCGCTATCATCTTCTAAACTTGTTGGGAATCGGGGAGGTAAGTGAGGTCTACCAGGCAGAAGATGTGCTTATCGGACAACAGGTGGCAATCAAGTTCCTTCATACGGAAGATACTTCTCACGCCAACAGCTATGAAGACGGAGATGCGTCTTACTTCTTTCTCCGTGAGGCAATGGCTATCGCCAATCTCGACCACCCTCATATCCTCCCCCTTTATAACTATGGCGAGATAAATGTGGAAGGTTCATCGTTCTTCTATCTTGTGATGCCACTATGCCAGGAGGGTACTTTAGCAAAATGGCTGGAGCGGCGTGGCCGGTCTGTTCAGCTCTCGCCGCTGGATGTCGCACATTTTGTTCGTCAAGCAGCCAGTGCACTCCAACACGCACACGACCATCATATCATCCATCAGGATGTCAAGCCATCAAATTTTCTTCTACGTCCAGGTAAAGAGCATCCTAACCTTCCCGACTTGTTATTAGCTGACTTTGGTAATTCAGAGTTTATCCGTGCAACCACAACCAACTTTGCAAACCCCATTATTCGTGGTACTCCTGCATATATGGCCCCTGAACAATGGAGAGGGTATCCTGAGCGGGCTACTGATCAGTATGCGCTTGGCGTCATAGCTTACCAAATGTTAACTGCTCATCTACCATTCCCCGCTCCGCTAGAGCAGAATGTATCCCTTCACACTCAGCCGCAGGGGCCAAGCACGCTCAATCCCAACCTATCGACAGAACTTGATGAGGTCGTACTCCGCGCATTAGCTAAGTGGCCCCAGGACCGTTTCCCGTCTATTGCTGCATTTGCGCAAGCCTTTCAGCAAGCAGCGCAAAGCATAGATACGTCTACAGTCACCAACACGACTAATGCACTTGGAAGTAAAGAAATTACTGCAACCCTCGCCATTAGCGAAGCAGAGGCAATCCAGGGAACCAATCGCACGTTGGTTCTCGCAGGAGGACAACACGTTTCTGTATCAATACCGCCTGGGATACCCAATGGACAGGTCATGCGTCTTGAAGGCCAGTTTCAACTGAACAGCAAGAGCAAGCAGACGGATACTTTGATTGTCACTATTGCTGTTACCCACGTAGAAGACGATGAACCCACACTCCATTCAGGTAGTAATGATCTGACTCTTCAAAGTAGCTTTCCTGTCAAGTTCGGTATCCCTGCAGTAATCAACCGGCCCCGACCTCGGAATTTCTCCTGGATTAGAAAAGCGATGTTTCTTGCACTTGCAATTCTTATGGTGGTAGTCACTGTCGATCTCTTCCTTCTCGCTCGGCAAAACAGGGGAGGAGGAGTTAATACTGCTGCACCGTCAGCCCCTCTGGCTGATGTAACGAACCCCTACACCCACAACGGTAAATTAGAACTCAACGATCCATTAAGCGATAACAGGCAGGGACATTCCTGGCAGGAGAATGCGAATACTGGTGGTGCAGCTTGTCGGTTCACTGGAGGAGCTTATCATGCTGTGCAACCGCAAAAGGGATATGTTCAGACCTGTTTTGCTAAATCCACAGACTTCGGCAACTTCGTCTACGAGGTACAATTAACGATTTTCACGGGCGACTACGGTGGGATCGTCTTTTGTGCCGATAATGCGAATTTAAAATTTTATTATTTCAGCATTGGAAGAGATGGACGCTTTTACTTCAGCCGGTATGTAGATGGTAATCCTGCTCATGCCCAGGTCTTATTACAAGGACAAGCTCCGTTCATTCATACTGGTCTCAATCAGATCAATCTGCTTGCAGTTGTTGTGCAGAATGGATCTATTGATCTCTACGTGAATCAGCAGAAGATCGGCAGTTACGACGACAGTAGCTATACCCATGGACAAATAGGGGTTTTTGCCGGTAACGCTGGTAATTCAACCAATATAGTGTTCAACAATGTGAAGGTATGGCAGTTGTAGGGCATATCAAGGCTGAAAAAATGTAGCATCCGAGATGGTATCAAGACGGTTCTGCATCTGCTGACTTATTGTAGTAGCGACTCTTGCACAAGACATGTCTTCAACTCGGGAATATACAACTTCAAATCATTTGTGATTATGTTCGCAATTTTTAATCAAATAAACGCTGTACTTATGCAAAAAAATATGTTAAACTGAAGTGTGAAATTAGGAAAAGATGTAAATTACAGCTTTATCAACGCCTCCTTCTTATATAATGCTTGCTTGTATAATGTTTGCTTAAATATGCTTGCTAGTTAAATGCAAAGAAGAGACTGAGGGAAGTTTCTTCGCCTGGGGTACTAGTATGCAACAGTGCAAAAACTGTGGAGCAAAACTTCCCATTCACGCACGCTTTTGTGGGGATTGTGGCCAGGTACTGGATGCTAGCGGAGACCTGCTAACGGATCCAAGTGGTGCTTCTGGAATTGATTTCCGCTCAATCAATATTCCCACCGCACAGAGCAGTCAAACATACCCTGCCTCGATGAATATCGAGCAAGCGTCGCAAGAATTGGATGTTCCTGTCCAGAATGTAATGCCTGAAAATGGGCCAACGGAGCAGAGCTCACTCTCTGAGTATCAAGAATCCGATGACCACCAGGCTCTCTGGCCAGACCTGCTATTACCATGGATGGCAGAGCGACAGACACCTCCCCTAAACTTACCGAGTGTACAAAGTACGCCACCGCCTGGTGGTGTTCCGACCGTAGAAGGCACTCCAGCAACGCCAAATACTCCTCCTGCTGGTCAAGCTTCTTTGCAAAATCCGGCCCCTTCATCTGCTACATCTCCGCACTCTCCTTCATGGAGCGTGCAAGTTCGAAAAGGGCAACAGATAAGAGGAACACATCCAGTTCCACCACAACAGCATCATCAACCCGCACACTCCCCTCACCATCCAATCAGTCATCTGACTCATCAGCCAGCGCAACCAAAGCACCATTCAGGGCAACTCCCTGGACACCATACACGTAAGCCATCTCATCATTTACATTCGGGCAAACTCCGTAGACCGCATTTGCGAAATACTACTGCAAACTTACTGGCAAACACTACTTCGAGATGGATATTACTAGTGGTTATCGCTGTTTTCGTTTTCCTCGGCAGTGGTGTTGGTGTGATACTGGCCCATATGCCTGGCCCTCCAGTTCTTTCATTGAGCGGCGGTAGTAGTGTTACTCCGGGGAGCGCATTGTCTGTGCATGGGAGCGGCTTTTCGGCCGGAGGAACCGTAATACTTTCTCGCGATCAGGATTTGTCTCTCTTATCTGGTGATCGTACTGCTTTAGGAAACCCCTCGTTTGCTGGACAAGCAGACCTGGCATTACACATGCCCGGCACTGGACAATCGAATGCAAAGAATATTACGATCAAGGTGCTCAATGATGGAACCTTTGATGCGAACATTGTGGTACGTGAAGACTGGTCTCCTGGATCCCATATCCTTCATGCGACCGATGAAAACACTTTGCGGCGAGCAGACAGAGAGTTCACAATTATTCCAATGCCAGCCAAACTTGCCGTAAGTACTCCTCTACTTGACTTTGGGAAGCTTGAAAAAGGAAATAAACCAGTACGGTCAGTGGCAATTACGAATACAGGTCAACAGCGCCTCACGTGGAATGCCGATTTAGGGAGTACATCCTGGCTCAAATTACAATCGAAAGCTGGAGCGATTGAACTCAATGGTTCTCAAGAATTCATCTATATCACAGCTGACACATCCTCCCTACAAGTGGGAAGCTACTCCGGTATCATCCGCATCAAATCAAATGGAGGTAATGCTTTAGTGACAGTCCAGCTGCAGGTCGTATCCTCTGCGCCAAAACAAGCAAGACTTGCGGTTACTCCAACGACTTTAGATTTTGGTCAGCTTCAAGTGGGACAGCAGTCAACACTCAATGTAGCTATCAGTAATGGTAGCACAGATGCGCTAAATTGGAATGCGAGTACAGGCAATACAAGCTGGTTGGCGCTCTATCCAGGTACTGGCACAGTCGAACCAGGAGCAGTACCCCAGATCATCCAGGTGACTGCAAACACAGCGAACCTGCTACCAGGAAACTACTCGGCGACTCTCCAAATCAACTCGAATGGTGGGACGACATCAGTACAGGTTGTGCTGGTTGTGCCCCGACCACAGTCTCCTCTACAGCCACAACCTACTCCGCAGCTGCCAAAATCAATGCCTCCCGCGCTGCTAGCTAGCCCATACAGTTTCAGTGTTCCTGGGGATTCTAACTGTTCATACAAGGCAAATGCAGGTTGGATTTGTACAGCATGGTTGAGCAGCTACAAGAGCGCTCAGACAAACCTGAATTGGTCAGTCTCTAGCGATATGGGTAGAGTCACCTTTACTCCCTCACAAGGTGTACTCTCTCCTGGCCAAACAACGAAGGTGACAATTGCTATTCCTGACGGGACCTGCCCCTCTCAAGCCGCTTTCACTTTCAAAGGACCAAGAAACATAGCCGATGTCCTCTGGTTCTGTAGAGCGCCTGCTTGGACGTTTAGTCCGGGCATGTTCAAAGCAGAAAAAGCCTGTCAAAAAACGGCGAATGCAGATTGGACGTGTCCTGGAGTACTGGCAGAAACTCCGGGCTCTCAAGGGAATCTGAAATGGACCGCATCCAGTGTTGGGTTCGATGGCATTAAAATCAGCCCCTCAAGGGGCACGCTGTCACCTAACCATCCAGTGCAGGTCACAATTTCTGTTGTCAACATCCAATGTCCAGCCACTGCCATCCTCAACTTCTCTGCCTCGGGCGTCATCCCAATTGCTGTCCCTTGGAGATGTGGAGGAGGAAAAATGAGACTGATAGTTGACCCGGACAGTCTTCATGCGTATTCTGACTGTCCAGGTAATGATGACCGCGGCTGGACCTGTAAGGTGACACTGAGATCAGATTCGCAGTCTCAGGGCAAGTTCACATGGTTTGCGTCTGCAAACAGCGGATTATCGGGAGTAAATTTCGACCCACCATATGGCAAGCTGGCTCCAGGTCAGAGTTTATCTGTGTAGATCTTTGTACCGGGTGATGATGATAACTGCATTGATAGTTCATTTCGTTTCATAGGATCTGATAATATCGCCACTGTGCTGTGG
>JBKPBA010000298.1:0-7248 GCA_046726675.1 Chloroflexota bacterium | reverse complement strand
GGAGTAAGTAGCTTTTACTTATTTCGCCTGCACCTTGCTCCATGGGTAGCCTTTACGTTAGTGAGTCTTGTGGTAACTACAATATTGTTCCTTCTTAGTATTGTTTTTGTTAAGCCAGACCCCCTTGGTCGCTTTCTTCCCAGGTTTCGATACCTGGGCAAGAAATATGAGCAGTCTTAGTGCTAACCCGCCTTGTCAACGACACTATACAGTCCGACAAGACGAATTGAAAGGTTAGAGAATCATGGCAACCAATGCACCTTCGCGCCATGCAGCAATAGCGCATGAAGACACTGATGGTGAAAGATTCATCGAAACCCTACACCCATGGCGCAAAAGGTTATGGATACAACAGATACTACGCTGGACAGAAAATGGAATAATCATAAGCATCATATGTGTATGCTTTCTGTTGCTCATCTCGCGCTTCATTCCCTGGACAACTGCCTCATACTGGGCTATTGGAATCGCCATAGGTTTCCTGCTCTGCACAATCGGAGCTGCCTTGTGGTATCGCCCTTCCTTTGCACGCAGTGCCCATTATATTGATACGCAACTGGTATTACATGATCGCATGAGTACGGCCTGGGAACTTCGCGACAATTCCACCCCCATATCAGTCCTGCAACGGCGTGATGCGCTTCGGCAGTTGAGCAAACATACACCCACAGCTACGATTTCTCTGTGGCCAGGACGCATTCGCTTGCTTATATTCGGGATTGCTACAATTGCTCTTGTTGTGCTCCTATTGATACCTAATCCAATGAATATAGTACTTCAACAGCAGGCAGCCTTTCAGGCTCGTCTAAACAGACAGATTACAGCTATCAATCAGGCTCGTAGGGTAATTGATAACCAGACAGCAATTTCAGCACAGGAGCGAGCCTTAATCGATAAAATCCTGCGTGAGGCCTTAGCTCGCTTGCAACAGTCAAGTAGTCAGGAACAAGCACAACAAAGCCTGGCTGAGGCACAGTCAAAACTCAACCAATTGAGTGACCCTCAAGCAAGCCAAAAAGCGCAGGCGCGTGCAAATGCCAGTTCTTCACTACAAAATAGCTCCAACGTTAATTTGAGCAACACAGGTAAGGCGCTTGCTTCAGGAGACAGCAAAGCCCTGGATAGTTCCTTGCAGAATCTCGCTTCTCAACTAAATAATTTGACTCCTGCGCAGCGAACACAACTTGCTCAACAGATCGAGCGTGCAGCCAACAAGGCACAGAATAATCCTCAACTTAGCTCTGCTTTACATCAGCTCGCAAAAGCTGTCGCTGACGGTAGCCGCAGCGAGGTTTCGGACGCAACAAAAACTTTAGAGTCTGCCGCCGTTCAGGATAGCGTGAACCAGGCTTCTAATGACAGTATCAATCAGGCATCGCAATCCCTACAAAATGCTGCAAATGCGCTTGCATCAACTACAGACAATAGCAACGGCCAAATTGCTAGCCAAACCCAAACGCCAGGTCAAGGACAAAGTCCAGGACAAACTAAAGCTCCCGGCCAGGGGCAGGGCATTAGCGGACAGGGTGGACAGAACAATACGAATAACAATTCCGGGAAAAATGAGCAGGTATTTGTGCCAGGCCAGGTTAGCTCTGGCACAAGCCACATCAGCATCGACGGCAGTACAGGCACTGTTCAGTCCGGTAATCCTGTACCATACTCACAGGTTATTGCTCAGTATTCGCAAATGGCCCACGACGCCATTAATAATAGCAATATTCCTCCTGATTTGAAAAATCTTATTCAAGATTACTTCAACTCGCTAGAAGGGCGACAATAAAAAATATGGCACATAAGAGTGAAAACACTTTACCACAGACCGGGGTAGAGATAACAAACGAAGCGCAGCTTGAAGATCTCAATCCGCAAATTGATAATGACGTCGCAATTACGGAGAGCAAGGCAGAAACAGAGCAACCTGGCGAGGCCGATATCGAGATGTTTATGCATATTGCTCAACAGTTGGAAGATGAACTCTGTTCAATTGTTGTCGGACAGCAACGAGTTATCCGAGAATTACTCCTGGCCCTCTTCGCTGGTGGTCATGTGCTGCTGGAAGGAGTACCAGGTCTCGGCAAAACTTTGCTTGTGCGTACCCTTTCAGACGCGCTGGAACTGAAATTTGCGCGCATCCAATTTACACCAGATTTGATGCCAGCAGATATTGTAGGCACGACCATTGTCACTGAACAATCAGACCACAAAACAGCAGGGAGCAGGCGTGTCTTCAGTTTTCAACCCGGCCCTATCTTCGCTAATATTGTATTGGCTGACGAGGTAAACCGGGCAACGCCTAAAACGCAATCAGCTCTACTTGAGGGCATGCAAGAACACACCGTCAGTGTAGGAGACGCAACCCGCCCTTTGCCCAGACCATTCTTTGTGCTGGCAACCCAGAATCCACTAGAAATGGAGGGCACCTATCCTTTACCCGAAGCCCAGCTTGATCGTTTCTTGCTCAAAGTTCTTGTTCATTTTCCGAAAGCCCAGGATTTGATGCAGATTATCGATACGACTGTTGGATCGCAAACACTCCAGGCCAGGCAGGTCGCTTCTGGCGAACAATTGATACATTTAATAAAGACCGCTCGAGCTGTTCCAGTGGCTACGCACGTAAAAGAGTATGCAGTACGCCTGTTGTTGGCAACCCACCCAGACCAGGAGGAGGCGCCTGATCCTGTTTGCAAATACGTTCGCTATGGCGCCAGCCCTCGCGGTTTGCAGGCGCTCATTATGACCAGCAAAGTCCGCGCTCTTCTCGAAGGCCGCTACAACGTTTCCCTGGAGGACCTACAAAACGTTGCTTTTCCCTCGCTTCGTCACCGTATTATCCTCAACTTCGATGGCTTAGCCGACGGGATCGCACCGGAGGATTTGATCGAGACCATTATCGAGGAGACTGAAACATTATAGAACACAATTCACGGCATGAAAGAGTTGGTTGACGTACTCACAGCAGGCGATCTCGCAAAGGTAACTGAAGTCATCAACAACGTATGGAAGCAAATCAATATATGGGGCGCACCAGAGGAGTAACTACTAATGGTCAACGAGAGCAGCACAGCACGTTTTCCACTTGATGCTGATACACTGCAACGCCTGGACACTCTGGCACTTATCACGCGCAAATCAATGGCGACGGGGCGCCCTGGCCGGCGCCGATCACCACTGGCTGGCTCATCAATGGAGTTTGCCGACTATCGTCGCTATACTCCAGGCGATGACTTTCGCCGTATCGATTGGCGAGCATACGCGCGGCTGGAAAGGCTCTTCCTGCGTGTTTTTGAAGCCGAGGAAAACCTGACAGTAACGATATTGCTTGACTGCTCCAACTCTATGCAGCACGGAAAGCCGTCAAAAGCTTCTCTAGCTTCTTCCATAGCTGCTGCATTATCATACGTCGCACTAAAATGTGAAGATGGGGTCATCGTCGGAGCACTAACCGATCGGTTAGCAGCCTATCGACGCGTTGGCAGCGGCAAACATGCTATCTGGACGATTGGTGAATTTCTAAGTCACTTACCAGATTCCGGCCCAACCGACTTAAATCGTGCGCTCTATGATCTTGGCAGAGTAGTGACAAGCCCAGGACTCACTATCGTGGTCTCAGACTTTCTGACTCCAGGCGGCTATCAGGTCGGACTACGCTCCGTACGCCAGTTACGTCAAGAAGTGGCACTGTTGCAAATTCTCGCCCCGGATGAGATTGAGCCAGACTTACAGGGTGACTGGTACCTCCGCGATAGCGAGGGTTCTGGCAAAGTTGATATAAGCGGCACCCCTGCTGTACTACAAGCATACCAGCAACGACTTCTTATGTATATGCAGGAATTGGCATCATTTGCTCATGCTCAAGCAATGACATATGCGATGATCCCTAGCGATACGGCTCTTGTCGATGTTGTACAAAGACTGCTAAGACAGGTAGAGATAGTCAAATGAGAACATTAATAGCCACAGTTCCACAGGGCGACGCAAGCGTCCCAACCCTACCCTACACCACCCCCGCCCCTACGCGGCCCTGTCTGGCGGGTCAGGAGGTGTGATATGAGTCTACTTATTCCTGCGGCGCTTGCCTTCGGCATCATTATACCGGTCATCCTCCTGCTCTATTTCATGCGTCCCAAACGGCAAGAGCGAGTAGTAAGTAGTACACTACTCTGGCAGCAGGCGTCACAAGATCTACAAGCAAGCCACCCCTGGCAGCGACTGCGTATTACAGCACTGCTTCTCCTCCAGATACTCGCGGCAATTGTGATTGTACTTGTGCTTGCCCGGCCAGCCACCTTTATACGCAGTCCTATCGGAGGCAACACTATTATCATTTTACAGGCATCAGCCAGTATGCAGGCTACTGATGTTCCTCCCAGCAGATTTGAGGAAGCTAAAAGCAGCATCACAGATTTGATTAATGGACTCGGACCCAGTGACCAGCTTTCACTCATTACGATGGCAAACACGCCGCAAGTATTGATTGCATTTTCCTCAGATAAAAGCCAGCTTACTTCAGCGCTCCAACGCGCGAAAGTCACAAACCAGGATGCTGATCTTGAGCAGGCTCTCTCACTTACAACTTCGCTGGCCGCTGGCCACACAGACGCACAGGTTTTAGTCATTGGCGATGGGCATGTTCTACTACCCAATCAAACACTTGTGGCCCCTTTCCCGGTGCATTACCTGCAAATCGGCACCGATGCTCCTAACGCCGCCTTGTTAGCTCTTGCCTCACACATGATCCAGGGCCAACTTGTCGCACTGGCTCAAATAGCAAACTATAGCCACCAGCAGCGATCAATACCGGTCGAGTTATACGCTGATGGTAGACTGGTGGGCGTGCAAACGGCCATCCTACCGGCTGGAGCCAGTGGAGCGGTCCAATGGGGTCCACTACCACCTGCAACTCGTTTCTTGCATGCGCGTATCATCTCTCAAGATGCTATGACAATTGACCACGAAGCTTGGGCCATTGCCGGAGGATCAATGCATGGTAGAGTGCTTTTAGTAACTAAAGGCAATAGTTTTCTCGAAGCTTCGTTGCGTCTACAGCCGAATATCGATCTCTTCGAGACGACTCCCGACAAATATGCTAACGTTGGCAATTTTGACTTGAGGGTGTTCGACGGTTATGTACCCTCGAGTCTGCCATCCGGTGCTCTATTTTTCGTCGATCCACCAGCCGGTTCGTACATCTTCGGCAAGTCGGGTGCTGAGATAATTATCAGCCATATCAGTGCTGGCAGTGATAGTCAAAATCTGCTGGACCAGGTCGATCTCAGCAGCATTCATATAGTGCACAAGAGTCATCAACTTACTCCAGCGCCGTCGATGCAAACGGTCATTGTTACGCCTGAAACTCCACTGCTGATTGCAGGAGAGCAAAATAACAGGCACATAGCCGTGCTGAGTTTTAATTTGCACGATTCTGATCTACCCCTGCAACCAACGTTCCCAATTCTTATCTATAACCTCGTCAACTGGTTTCTGCCCCTTCCTGTTCCTGGCAATGCTCAGGTCGCACCCGATACGCCTGTCACAATTCAAGCATGGCCAGGCGCGGAACGCATAACGATCACCGGACCGGGTCAGCAACCTGTGACCGTCGCTCCTCCATTCCCAGTGACGGTCTTCCATCAAACTGATAAGATCGGCATCTACTCTGTGACTCAATATACGCAGAATCAGGAACTACATGGCGCTTTTGCTATTAACCTGTTCGACCCATTGCAATCACGTCTGACACCTGCTGCCCAACTCCCAATAGCTCAAAGCATACCTTTTGACTCCGGAAGCCCTGCTATACCACGCGTATTACGCGAGATTTGGCCATGGATCGCAGCCTTTTTACTGCTGGTTCTTTGCGCCGAATGGTGGCTTTTCAGCCGCAGCTATACGATACACGGCGTTTCAAACCTGAAACGCCTAAATCCTCTACAACAATCACGTCCTGGTAGTCGTCTCCCACAACACACTGTAGTGGTCACTATACAAAACCAGGTAGAAACTCAATTTAGAGCTGTACGGAAGCGCATAAATAGGATAAGAAAACGCTTAAAGAGTAAGCAAAAGTCGAAAGGGAAAAGCAATGTTAACGTTTGAGCAACCACTGCTGCTATTGCTCCTAATCCCTATTGGCATTCTGGTGCTTCTCACCTGGCGACGCATGTCCTTGCCATTTCCCAGGTCACAGCGCTACTTGATATTAGCTTCCCGGCTGGCACTTTTCACGTTGATCGTCACAGCCCTGGCTGGCGCAACAGTGTCTGTGCCCATCTCACGGCAGGCTGTTGTTTTTGTCGGTGATATTTCCGCTAGTACCAAGCCTCAACGAACTTTTATTGAACATTGGATTAACGAAGCCATTCACCATAAAAGACCCGAAGATCAGGTAGGCATTGTGGCCGTTGGGCGTAATGCGCTGGTTGAACAATCGGTCAGGACACAGATTGACTTCTCCCAGTTTGAATCCACACCTGACACAAACTTCACCAACCTCGCCGCTGGGCTAAGACTCGCAGCAGCCATTCTCCCGCAGGATAGCGAGAGGCGCATTGTACTCTTAAGTGATGGTCAGCAGAATCTGGAAGACGCGTTACAGGAAGCGCAACTTTTGCAACAGGAAGGCATCCGAATCGACATTGTTCCCCTCCCTGCATTTGATGGCCCCGAGGCACGCATTGACGGCCTCAATGCTCCATCCATTTTGCATACCAACGAGCGTTTTCTACTACACGCCCATTTCTTTAGTACTGTAGCTCAGCGTGTTACGCTTCATTTGTACCTTGACCAGACATTATTATTACAGCAATCACTTCAACTAATTGGCGGTGAACAAGAGGTTACGTTCACGCTAAACGCGCCCCCAACAGGCTTTCACACGTACCATATCACTATGGATGCCCCTCAAGACACAATCAGCCAGAATGATGAAGCAGCGGTCTTCGTCAATGTGCAAGGGCCACCACATATACTTGTCATTGAGGGCAGACCAGGGGCAGGCCACAACATCACCAGCGCACTGCAGGCCACACACATCGATGTCACCGTTGGCACCCCTGTTGATGTACCTGTAACTCTGGAAGGATTAGTTCCCTACGATGCAGTCGTTTTGGCAGATGTACCCGCAGTTGAACTGGGCCTTACACGTATGCAGGTACTCCAGTCATATGTGCGTGATCTTGGACGCGGTCTTGTTGTTAGCGGTGGTGAGAATAGTTACGGCGTTGGCGGCTATGCCAACACCCCCCT
>JBKPBA010000297.1:0-9619 GCA_046726675.1 Chloroflexota bacterium | reverse complement strand
TCTCAATACTCCGTGGCGCAGACTGACGGAAGAACAACGCCAAAAGGTGCTCTACGGTACACCTGAACCGCTGGCGATTCGCTATACACCTCAGCATGGCCGTACACGCACGTATACTGTTAACTTCGAGGGTGTTATTCCAGGCCTTGATCGACGTTACAAGCAGACTGATAGCGAGGGTGTTCGCGAAGAAATTGAAGGCTATATGTCTGCGCGTGTCTGTCCCGAATGCCATGGTGCCAGGCTCAAGCCAGAGGCGCTGGGTGTTACAGTCGGCGGACGCAACATTGTACAGGTTACCCGTCTTTCGATTGTAATGGCGCAACGTTTCTTCCAGGAGTTAGAGAATAGCGCGTCACAATTCGTTAGCCAGGGCGCGATAAATCTGGCCCCTACGGTGACGGTGAATGGGAATGGCAAGAAGAAAAATGGCAATGGAGCTCCAGGCGTGCCCGATCCGCTCACACCTATTGATCCTCACGGACCGCTGGTTGCTGCCCCTTTAACAGAACGTGAAGGCTTTATAGCTCGTCAGGTATTCAAGGAGATCCGTTCGCGCCTGCAATTTCTGGTGGATGTGGGCCTGGATTACCTGACCCTGGACCGCGCGGCGGCTACTCTTGCCGGCGGTGAGGCGCAGCGTATTCGCCTGGCAACACAGATCGGCTCGGGTCTGATGGGTGTGCTCTACATTCTCGATGAGCCAAGTATTGGACTTCACCAGCGCGATAACGCGCGCCTGATCAGAACGCTAACGCGTTTGCGTGACCTTGGTAATACATTGTTAGTGGTTGAGCATGATGAAGATACTATGCGTGCTGCCGATCACATTATCGATATTGGGCCTGGCGCTGGCGAACATGGTGGCAGAGTAGTCGCAGAAGGTAAATACAATGATATTGTAGCCAACATGAATTCTCTCACCGGTGATTATCTATCCAGGCGCAAGCATATTCCACTGCCTGCGACTCGTCGTGAAGGCAACGGAAGGTCCCTGCGAATTATTGGCGCGCGCGAGAATAATCTCAAAGATGTTTCGGTCGATATCCCACTTGGGAAATTTGTCGTGATTACAGGCGTTTCCGGCTCTGGCAAGAGCACTCTGATTACTGATATCATGTACCGGAAACTGGCTCATGCCCTGTATCGTGCTCATGATAAGCCAGGCGCGCACGATACTATTGAGGGTATAGAGTTTCTTGACAAAGTCATCGATATTGACCAATCGCCGATTGGACGAACTCCGCGCTCTAATCCTGCTACTTACACCAATGCTTTCACGGGCATTCGCGAACTCTTCGCGCAGGTACCGGAGTCACGCATTCGTGGCTACCTACCAGGTCGATTCTCATTTAATGTCAAAGGTGGTCGTTGCGAAGCCTGTAAAGGCGAGGGTATTGTCAAAATCGAGATGAACTTTCTGCCTGACGTGTATGTGCCGTGTGAAGTATGTAAGGGTAAACGCTACAATCGCGAAGCGCTGGAGATTCATTACAAAGGCAAGAACATCGCTGACGTACTGGACATGACAGTCGAAGAAGCGATGGGCTTCTTCGCTAATGTACCCTCCATTTACAATAAAATGAAGACCTTAAACGATGTGGGTCTGGGTTATATGCGTCTGGGACAGCCTGCTACAACGCTCTCTGGTGGTGAAGCACAGCGTGTCAAACTGTCGACTGAGCTTTCTCGCCGTGCTACCGGACGTACGATGTATATTCTTGACGAACCAACGACCGGGCTGCACTTTGCTGATGTAGATCGCCTACTCGAGGTATTGCAACGTCTAGTCGATGCGGGAAATACAATAGTGGTGATCGAGCATAACATGGAAGTGATTAAGTGCGCTGATTGGATAATCGATTTAGGACCAGAAGGTGGAGATGCTGGTGGTGAAATTATTGCACAGGGAACACCGGAAGTTGTGGCGGAGAATGAGCGGTCGTTTACCGGCTACTATCTGAAGCGGATGTTTACTGAAGAAGCGGCGTTCGCAAATGCTCATCAGTCGAGTGAGATTGTGGCGGGCTAGCTGGTGCTTTGTGCTCGGATGGTTCTTCTCGCATACTCTCTGGGACTGAATCCTTTGGAGTTTGCACATTGTTACCCTTTGGTGATGTGTCGGGACCGCCCAACTTGATAGGCACTCCATGCAGGCGCTGGCGATAATCTACCCAAATGATTAATCCGAACATTGTGAGTATTACCAGTATGATCCCTATGAATTTATAGAAATGTGCTGCATGTATACCTGAGAAACTGAGCGCCAGCAAACCAAAAATTGTAGCTACCCCATAGAACAGGTAACAGATTTGTCTGACGCTCAGTCCCATCGCCATCAGTCGATGATGAAGGTGCGTTTTGTCATAATGTAGGGGCGATTGACCTCGTCGAATACGGTTGATGATCACCAAGGCGACATCTAGTATAGGTACGCCAAGTACCATCAAGGCAAGTGCAAGCTTCGCTCCTCCCATGATTGAAAGAACTGCCAGCGCGAGTCCTAAAAACATCGAGCCGGTATCTCCCATAAAAATTTTTGCCGGATTCCAGTTATGGGGCAGGAAACCAAATACCGCTCCGGTGAAAATGGCGGAGAGGACTGCGATACTATATTGTTGCAGCATGAAGCTAATCAAGGTGATAAAGAGTGCGGTAATACCTACGACACCTGTTGCTAACCCATCCATCCCATCTATCCAGTTAACAGTATTCATCATCCCTACAGTCCAAAACCAGGTAAATAAGATGGCAGGAATAGCGGCAAGGGCAATGTCGCTGTTTTGTACGACTAGAAAAAGTGTAGGTTCACGATACCACGGCAAGTTGGGAGTGAAATGTTCAACGCCAAAGGGATTATTGAAAGTGAAAAGCAGGATACCATGGAAAGTCCCGTCTATCCATGGGCCAAGAATAATAATAACTGCCATCGTCTGAGCAATGAGTTTAGGCCAGGGACCAAGCCCTAATATATCATCATACGCATGCACAATCACGAGCAGGGCTCCCGCAGCAATCAGCAACCAGTAAATTGTGAGTTCGTTGGCATGCGCATTGAGGTTTGGACCAGGTGTATAAAAGAACAATGATGCAATAACGAAGGCCAGGTATATGGCAACACCGCCTAATCGGGGTACGGCTTTTGTATGGACTCTGCGCGCAGCCGGTTTGTCGAGCCATCCTACCCTGTAACAGAAAGCTTTGACAAAAAAGGTGAGTATAAAGGCAAGTAAAAATGCGGCTACTCCGCCGATCAATGAAGTGATTGCGTCGGGAAGTCTGATGGGAATAAGCAATAATAGCTGTATTTGTATGAGACTTCGCTCAAGCATTACAAACAACTCTCCCTACTTATGTAGATTAATGCATTCTTTTCTTCTTGTAAAGAGGAAAAGAATGCTATGATTATAGGGTGCCTGATTAAGAAAACGTGTTTGTTAGTCTCTTTCTACTTAGTACGATTTAGAGCGTTACCTGTAACACACGGTCCCAACCAGCATAGTCCTTTGTGAATGCCAGGACTGCATGCGGCCAGATTTCTTGCAACATTGAAGTGAGCGCTTCGCGTTGGCGATACCCAATCTCTAATAACAAAATCGCCCCTTCTTTCAGTTTTCGTGAGCGCTTCAATTCTAAAAAGAAGCGTTGCATTAGATCTAGCCCAAGTGGGCCGCTGAAGAGCGCGAGATGTGGTTCATATGCGGTAACGTCGAGTGGAAGTTCATTCAACTCATCTATTCCGACGTATGGCAGATTGGCCGTGAGTATATCGATGGGTTCGGGTAAGGGCGCCAGGAGATCACCATGCAAAAGGCGTACGCGGTCTTCAATATGGTGTCGCAGGCAATTGAGGTAAGCAACATCGAGCGCATCAGTCGAGATATCGCTTGCATAAAGGTAAGGAAGTTGTAGCTCGCATACAGCTAAGGCCACCGGTATAACACCGCTACCTGTGCCAATGTCGGCTACAATTGGTGTGCGTCCAGCAGCAAACATTTTCCTGCAAGCGCTGAGCGCCGCTTCAACCAGTAATTCTGTTTCCGGGCGAGGGATTAAGACTCGTTTGTCAACCAGGAAATCAAGCCCATAAAACTCTTTATGACCGGTGAGATATGCAATTGGCTCACCTCGTGAGCGTCGCTCTATAAATGTATGATATTGTAACTCTTGTTCTGGAGTAAGCATGTGTTCGGGATAGGCATACAAGAAGCTGCGTTCGATTTGCAGGGTATGACTCAACAAGACCTGGGCATCCAGCCTGGCATTAGTCTGGCCTGCCTGTGTGAGGGAAAGGGTTGCTTGTTCTAATGCCTGGTAGATTGTGGTCATAATTTAAAGCGGCTGGCGTCCAGCAAAACCCGCATCGAGATAGTGCCAGAAGTTGATACGCTCTTCACCTAAGTGCCAGCACAGGTAAACTTCGCGGCCATTGCGCAGGCTGAGGAAATCGATTAATCCGATGGAGGGGTCTTTCAATTCACAACCAAAGCTACTTAGTTCATTGATCAGTTCTTGCATAGCCTGGATCTGTTCCGCCAGCTCTTTCTGCAAATTGTTGATCCGTACGTGCAGGTGATGACCATTACCCATTGCCAGCGCATGAAGAGCGCCAAGTTCCTCTTCCTTCTGCTGCAAAACTTCGCGGCAATCTTGTATCTGAAGGAGTACAATCGATATCTTTGGCAACAAGGATTCGGCTTCTTCGCGGGTAAAGTAATGAGCCATGCGTTTCCTTCCTTTCAGCGCACTGGCTTAACTCACGTTCGCTAGCAGAATCATAGCACTTTCTGCTTTGTTTGCATAGTAGGGACAAGATTATGCATTTTTTTACTTTTCATCTGGATAGCAGGACATCCGCAGGGGCCGATAAATCGGCGGTGGGCGCGATAAATCGGCCCCTACGGATGTCCCACTGACGTCAAGGCGTTGGGGATACCGTCGGTGTAGGTGATCCTGCTCCAGGGGTTGGCGTAGGTATCCCGCCAAGCTTAATACTCAAGTCATCAAAGGTCTTGAGATCCACGGTCTGTCCCGACTGAGCCGAAGCGCTCGCGTACGTACCAACGACAGTATCACCGGGTTGTACAAGTGGCAACTTGGATGAAAGACCCAGGTTGGCAGTAAAGATGACATTCTGCCCGCTAATCTGGAGGTAGTAAATGGTGTTTCCACTTTGTTGTATCGATGATATACGCAAGACCTTACCTGATATAGACTGCTGCGTTCCTCCAATATTTGTGCTTCCACAAGCATTAGGGATGCCTTGTTGCGAAAGCCAGAGTTTATAATCAGCAAGCGCCTGACTGAGCGTTGTTTCAAATTGCACATTACTACCGTTCAGTAACTTCGCATAAATCATACCCACATCCTGGTAAATGCTTCCACTACTGTAAATGGCAACCCAGGTCGGTTGTCCACATATCTGGTACAACTGATACGTATCCACATTGTAACGCAATATATTGGCGCGGGTAGATTGGAAGGTGTTCTGTACATTAGCACCGATACCTACTCCTGCTGCCTGTGAGTAAAAATGTGCCTCATTCTTGTGTGTATCGAAGAGAAAGACACCCGTGCTGGAGTTATCATTCGAAGATGATGAAGTCATTGGAATTAGCCAGACAGGTTGATCGACATTGTTATAGAGCAACTGGGGAGGGGTGACTGGGGCCTGCTGACCTGCTCCGGAGGGATTGAACCAGGGGGCAGCATGATATAATCCCCACCATGTCAGGTATTGGGTTACAGTGTCTGATGGCATGACGCGATCTACCCACAACGGCACTTTATTTGGCTGGTATACGGTGATGTCTCCGGTGTGCGCATCCATGACCAGCACCTGGCTCAGTACATCGCCAGTATAGCCACGAGTGGGCTGCATGAGAGAAACCGTCCAGTATGGATGAAAGCTGTCATCGAGTTCCAGCGTGGGGTCAACGAGCCTGCCATACGTAAAGCCACTCAAGTAGACGTGTCGTATCAGGTCCTGATTAAGGATGGCCCCAGGCAAGTAGGCAATTGAGTCACCCGAGCTGGTGTGTAATTTGGGTTGTGCCTGGGGATTTTCTGCATCAACCACTACAAAACCAGGTGTGGAAGAATTGGCCAGGTTGATGAAGATATTGTTGTAGGTCAATGGGGCGACATAATAGAGGTGATGGTTGATAGACTGCAGCGTGTAACTACCAGGATCGAGACTATAGGACGAACCCAGATTCTGCCCATTGGAGCCAAGGATCTGTTGACCTTTGAAAGCGGCAACACTCTGGCTGACCAGGACGATATTATTGGGGTCGGTAGCTATCAATGGGGTGCTTTGTGTCTCCACTTTTACGTTTGGAATAGCTGCTAGCGCCTTGGCATTGGTATCGAACCACGTTGTAAATACAACTATCAGACCTGCGACGACAATGCCGATTGTCGCAGCCACTGCCAGGCCAAAAATGCCTGCTGCGATTGCCCCTCGCGATGCCTCCGCTGGTAGTGAGATGGGGTTGCTACGTGCTGAGCGCCGCCCCTGGCTGGTTGCTGCGACATCTTCTAATGTGCCGAGCATCGGGCGAACAAATGCAAAGAGGTTGGCAATGCTACTGATGACAAGCGGTAACAGTATCCATTGCCACCCCCCAAAGGGGCCGGTTAATGCAGGCTCAGAGACATAGAGTATCAAAAGACAAAATATATAGTTGAAGACAAAGTATCCTATGAACCACCTGACAAATTTTCGAGCGATGAACAGTTCGCGTCGCCCAAACGCGAGCCGGCCAATACTCAGTATGGCCATCACAAGAAGTGCACCGATGAGCGCCAGTAGTAGGATAATCATGGCAATCTCTCCTGATTTATTCAATCCGCTAATAACGGAGGTATCCTTAAATGCATTCAGAAACGCTACTGTCGTAGCTAGAAAGATGTAGATACATCTTTCTCATCTGAATGAAAGGAAGTATTAGCAACTCTTCTGCTTCTAATGGTAACGCGCTCGTCAATAGCTTACATTGTAAAAGGAACGAGAGCGGTAACATTGTTTCAGTATGGAAAAATTCCACAAGATATGGTTTTCTTCTTGCTTTTTAATTTCATCTACATATATACTACTTTGTAGAATTGCGCCTTCGCAATCTGGCTATTGTTGTTTGAACAGAGGCTTCAGTCGTACAAGACTAAGCCAGATACTCTGGTAGAAAGGAACCTGTTATGCAACCTATTACCACTATTACTGATTGGGGTCAGGCAATCCTCACCTCTTTAAGTACTGCGTTGGTACTGATCTTCGATTTTATCCCGAAGTTGATTGGTTTCCTGGTCATTATACTGGTTGGTTGGCTCGTTGCGAAAGCCCTTGGTAAAGCTGTCACGTTCCTTTTGCGCAAGGTTGGATTTGATAATTTTTCAAATCGCATTGGGCTTACACGCTTTGAACAGCGCATGGGCATCCGGTTGGACCCAGCCGATTTCCTGGGTCGCATTGTCTTCTGGTTTATCATTCTTGTTTTCCTGGTGCCAGCATTGGAATCACTCGGCCTCACGTCAATTACGCTCATCTTAAACGAACTTATCTCGTATGTTCCCAATGTGTTCGTTGCAATTCTGATCCTTTTCCTGGGCACATTGCTTGCGACTGTTGTTGCTGACATCGTACGTGGCGCAACGGCTACTGCCGGCATTGGGAATCCAAATGTGTTTGCTGAGATTTCTCGCTGGGCGATTATCCTCTTTGCGACTTTGATGGCGCTGACACAGCTTGAAATTGCCACAGCGCTCGTTATCGAGCTGTTTGGAGCCATTGTCTTCGGTACTGCGCTTGCATTCGGTCTTGCGTTTGGACTCGGAGGGCGTGATGCTGCCAAGAGGTGGATTGAAAGTAGTGAACAAGCCTTGAGTAAGGCTGCCCCTGTAATTAGTACAGAGGCGCCTACAAGTCAGATCCCTCCTACTGAACAGACGCAGGCTGAATAGCTTTTCACGGCAATGATTGATAAGGAGAGCCTCCACGTGAGTACATGTGGAGGCTCTTACTATATTTTTTATTATGAATCACTCTTTGGTTACTTTTCCAAAGTACTTTTTGTATTCCTCTCGCCATCGTAACTGAGGAGTATGCGCTTATCCTCGTAGACCGTCTCTAAATGCACAGGGCGACCCCACAACTGGTACACATGCTGCAGCGTTTTCTCGGCGTAGATCAGATCGAGTTCCTGACCCTCGAAGAGATGCTTGATATATAGCTCACTATTTCCACGATAGTCGCCGTTGTCAATAACCAGATAAGGATAACCGAAATTGGTCAAGCTGGCTACAATACCATCTCGCACCTTTTCCCAGTCTTTCTCCACGATAACCCATTCATCCCCTTCTTTTCTATAGAGGTAGAGGTCAAGTTCCTTCACAAGGTCTTTGGTCAGGTAATTACGCAAGAAAGAGACATCGTTATCTAGTTCGCGAATCTCGAAGATCTTCTGTTTTCCCATACCCGGTCGACGACCTAATCGCTTCTGCTCCTCTTTAGTTGGATTATCCCAGCGCTTCTCAATGTCTTCGAACATCTTGAATCCCAGGTAGTATGGGTTGAGTGAGGTGGGTGAAGGGGAGAGTACGCTAGAGTGCAGTTGGGCGAACTCGACGGTTTCAGAGTCTGAGATTACTCCAGCATCACCTAATCTTCGCATGATGCGCGAATGCCATAGGCTATTGTGTTGTAGCATGCCATTGGCAACATAACGATGCGTCCGATCAACGGTGATATCATACACATCAGCTACGTCATGCTCAATGCTGACTACTTCATCAGTCTGATCTTCCTTGAGAAACCACCTATGATTTGCAAGATATTGGCTTAGGTTTGCTCGCTTTCGAGCAAGACTAAAACCAATTTCCTTTGCGAAAATCCCGGCTGACTTACCACTAATCCATACATTCACCCCACGACGGCGCGAGAGAATACCGTAGTTCAGTAGCAAAATTTGTAGCGTCTGAGCAATATCATCGCTAAAAGTGGAGAGAATTACTCCTTGTTTGACAGATGCACACCCATCGCAATCGAAGTATGCACGCACGAATGCACTTACAACTGATTTAGGTGAGCTCAGAATGCAGTCTGGTATGCGTTTCTTGCGTGCCTTTGCACGTAGATCAATGTCGAGCGATTCCAGTAAGTCGAGCACATTGGCCGAATAGAAAACGACGCGCCATCTGCCGCCTTTTCCATTGGCGGTCCTGTCATCCCAGAATGGAATCGTTTCGATCGCAAACAATTCTTGCACGAGTAAGGCGTAACGATCCGCTAACTCACGGTCACCGCTTGTGAATCCGATGGCACCCTTTGAGATATGTATATTGCCATCACCAATAAGATAGCCAAGGAACTCGGCAAATTGCTCGGTGACGTGCGTGGGTGCCACAAGTGGTAGGCGACGACTATATATCGGTTTGCTAAGACCAGGATGATAGCCTACGGTTTGTATTACATCGTTAATTCGTGCTGATGTTGAAGCAGCGACTCCTTTGCCAATGAGTGAACGGTAGACAGTATCCGAACTAACCTTTGCAATTAATGCAATATCTTTTAGTGTGGTACGTATTTGAACAGGGGGCGAAATTGCTACAAGTTGCTTAGGCC
>JBKPBA010000296.1:0-4293 GCA_046726675.1 Chloroflexota bacterium | reverse complement strand
CTCCTCCTTATGTCTCTTAGACTTTCACGATCTGGAGGAGTGAGCCGGAGCCGAGTACATGCAGGATATCAGGGATGTACTCGGCTTCAGTATCCATATCGCACAGGGGAGTGTAGCATACCTCTACCCACGCTATGATACAAGAGGTGTCGTTTGCTTGTCGAGGGCACAAATCATTGAAAATCACTGCTCATTTTGAAGATGCAAGGATACTGCACGTATGTCATACACCTCTATTTCGATTGTTCATTAAGCACTTGAATGGTTTTCGTTCGTACCTCCTGCAAGCTGAGACCAAAGCTTTCCAGCACACCTGCGCCTATCCCTTCTCCCTCACGTATCAACCCTAACAGCAGGTGTTCGGTCCCGATGTATTGATGATTGAGGAGTCGAGCTTCATCAACGGCAAGCTCAATCACTTTCTTGGCGCGTGGTGTAAAACCGATTTCTCCAAGAACGATGCGATCTCCATGACCAATGATGTCCTCGACTGCCTTACGAACCTTCTCTAAATCGACACCAAGGCTAGTGAGAACTTTCGCGGCAACGCCTTCACCCTCACGAACAAGGCCAAGCAGAAGATGTTCTGTCCCGATATAATTGTGTTGAAAGCGCTGGGCCTCTTCCTGAGCAAGACTCAAGACTTTCCTGGCTCGCTCTGTGAACTTGTCAAATCTATCTCGATCGTGCATTCTTGCGTTATTCCTCTTTCCGAGGTAACCAGTTCTTGCACATATGCAACCCAGCAATCTGCAGACATAGCGAGTTAATCTATAGAACGTCATCTTTTGATCCTTTCTGAAAGGCTGCTTTATCCAAATCACCCGACAAGCGTCAACTGATTATCCTTGACCTCCACTCGTGTCCCGCAAACACGCTTAATGCGTTCCGCAAGGGATGGCTCACCCCATCGTCTGCGTCGAGGCTTCCGACTATGATCCGCTAATGTATGCAGACCTTTGCAGACATGCCCACGGCCCAACCAGAGGACCATCAACGCATCCGCATGGAAGGCTATTGAACGTGCTTGCATATGCATTAACCACACGACGCTTACACATAGGGCTATGGCGATAGGAAATCCTACAAGAGGTACATTGTGCATCCAGGACAAGATCAACACTAAACTTGCTATCAGCACTACACCAGCGAGAAGGAGGCGACCAAATGAATATATTGGTTTGCGAGCACAAATGGAGCGTGCTAATCCTGTTGCTAGCAGTACATCAAGTTCAGTCTTCTCCATGGTAGTTACTGCGTTTAATGGCAATACGAGCCGAATTTTGCGCCTACCAAACCAGGAAGTACTCACTGCTGGCTCGTGATCTTGCAGTTTCATTGAGCAGTGTAGCATTGATGGCGTAGAAGGTACATGAGCATCATAAGCGATACGGGCAAAAGCGTCCTGAATAGACGTGGGAACATGTGCTCGTGATCTTTTTCGTGGAAAACGCCAGTTAAAGCGGTGTCTTCGTTCAGTGTCTTCTTGTGAACCAAGTCGAAGGTGTAGCTTCTGCCACGACGCTTGTGATAAGGGTTGTTCGCGCAACTGAGGGCCGTAATATGTTGTAAGACGCTTCTCCAGGTCAAATGGTTCTTGTTGCTTGCTTTTATCGAAGTTCTGTTCTTTCATGGCAACTCATCTTTCTTCATCTTTCAACAGCTCACGCAGGCGCTCTCGCGCACGATTCAGTCTAGATTTTACTGTGCCTATCGGCCAGCCCAGTACCTGTGCAATGTCAGCCTCAGTGAGATCAGCTCCGTAGCGTAATGCAATTACTCGCCTTTGCTCGGTACTCAGTTGTGCTAAAGCTTGCTGCACTTCTTCACGCTGGGCGACTTGTGCTAGCAGATCAGCCTGTCTCATGTGACTATCCCTGACAATTGGAACGTCAGGCTCCATAGCATCATCCAGGGAAACAGGTCGAAGGTAAGTACGTTGTTTCTCCATTACATCAAGGGCATGGCGAAAGAGGATCCGCATCAGCCAGGGGCGGAATGGACTCCCCCTTCGAAATCGTGGTAGTCCACGCCATGCCAGTAGAAACGCTCCCTGTGTGATCTCTTCTGCTAGCGTACGCTGATGGCATAGACGCAACGCCACTGCCATCGCAGCAGCATGATGGGTCTCCCAGAGCTGCCGAAACGCCTCCTGGTCTCCGTGAGCCGCGCGTTCGATTAGTTCAGCCTCGCAGGTAGCCACTCATTTCTCCTTCTATAGCAATAGTACACCGAAAGGAGGGCAAAAGGTTCCGAATTAATCAATTCTCTCCAAAATAAAAGGACGCATGCCCCGAAAAGGCATGCGTCACTGTTTTAAACAGTTATCCTACGCCGTAACCGTGCTCACCTGCTTCTCAAAATTCTTGAAGAACTGGTCGAGAGCGACCTTCACCGCACCTTTAACGATTATATCGGGAGTGGCTGCAATCTTCCCACCCATTACGGCGTTGGCGTTGTAATTAAGATTAGTGCCCGCGTCATCTTCGGCCAAATCTATTGCGCAGGTGGCTTTGATCGAACCCATCGAGCTAGTTGGCTCTGCAATCAGTACAACCCGCGAAGGTGCAACAACCTCGCCTGTTTGCAAGAACACATTGTAAGGACCTTTCAAACCAGGAATACTTGGCGAAACTGTCAGCTTAAGCTGCCGCCCGGTCGGGAAATCTACAAATTCAGCGTTATCACAACCGGGAACGCTCTTCTTGAGAACCTCGGGATCTAACAATGCGTTGAAAACTTGTGGTCTGGGTGCTTTCACCTTCTGACTACCAGAAACATCCATTTGTACTTTAAAACCTCTTTTACTACTTGTTTTTCTCACATGCCATCTAATTCACTTTACAACATATATACAAGGCGAATTTGGTATGTGATGAAATGCAATCGCTCGTTCAGACGAACGACCTATTTTGTCGAAAGCGGTTATGCTTTACAGGATTGTATTATAGACTGATAGATATAAATGGCTCAATGTAACGGGCAAGAAGTACTAACTCCCTTTCTCACTCAATCTATATCAATAGCGAGAAAGACACAACAGGCGATTACTAATCTCCCGGCCTTTAGGTAGGTTGATGCTTGCCTGGCTGTCATCCTTCGCTTCGCTCAATTGTCACCCTGAGCGAAGCGAAAGGTGATAGTCCTGTCCTGCTGTCGACGTTTTCAATGCCACCTTACGGGGTTGTAGTTTTGTAAGTGGCAATGAGGATCGCAGCTATGACGAAAGCGCAAAGGAAGACGAGCAAGATCACCACCGCTATCGGGATAAGGACGACTCCCACCGCTTTGCCTCCACTTAGACGGTGAACAGCCATGATTGCAAAGACATTCAGTACAATACCATAAATGGACAATGCAAAGCCAGCTATGCCACCAAAGATGGGGATGAAAGCAAGTAAATAGCTGACAATGTTAATTGGTACTTCAAACAGGAGCGTAGTATAGCTCTGCGTTAGAAAGTTTCCCTGTCCTTGAAAAGCCTGCGCAAGCAGGTATTGTATGCCCACAAGTATAAAGAAAAACACCGGTACGAAAATAAACGAAAAAGTTGAGCCACTTACCGTAAGTGCCGTAATTGCAGCAGGATTAAACGTGTTATTACTTACAAAGGAAATACCAGCCAGTCCTATTGCAGCCCGGATTAACCCGAGTATAGTTCCGATAAGTGCCCATATGAGGAGTTGTATCCACAACATTCCCCAGTCTGCTTTACCCATCTCTTCTGCAAATGATTGCGCTGAGGGTTTGGTGAGCACTTTAACGTATTGATTAGGTAGTTCCTGGATCGCTTGCCCTATTGGGCGAGGTGCTTGCTGCGGAGGCGCATAGCCATAACCTCCCTGCTGGTAAGGTGGAGTACCATACTGCGGAGGTGGAGCGCCGTAAGGTCCCTGCTGTGGAGTACCATATCCAGAATAAGGCTCTGGTCCGCCACTGCCGGGTTGTCCTTGTCCCTGATAAGGGTTCTGTGGAGCGATAGGCTCTGGTCCGCCACTCCCAGGCTGCCCTCCATTGCCGGGTTGTCCTTGTCCCTGACCTTGAGTTGGATCCCAAGCCATGAAAGTTCTCCTTTACTTTGAGTACGAATGATAATTCATTACAAATATCAGCATACAATGATGCTATTTCTCCTTATTAAGAGGGTTCCATTATAACATTACCCTAATTGCCTGTCTATTTAACACTTCTTTGCTGGTTGCACCAATGCGCTTGAGTCAGGTTTGGGGTAATGTGAGATAATGAAAAGTAAAGGATCTCAATGAAGAGTTTCACATTCCCATAGAAGGATAA